>NZ_NWQG01000107.1:0-57109 GCF_002529485.1 Mesorhizobium sanjuanii | reverse complement strand
CTGCACCACCTTGTAGCTCAGGATTTCGACATGGCCGGTCTCGGGGTCCACGGCGACCTCGCAGTCGTGGACGTTGAAGACGGGAATATCGATGGCGTCGATGAAATGGCCCGCCGCGCAGCCGGGCATTGCCGGAGCGCCGGGATTGGCGAACGAGCCGCTGCCGACCACCGGGCCCGTAACCTGGTGCGCGCGCTGGACGACCTTGGCAATGGTCGTCCCCGATCCCTCGATCCCGGCGATCTCGACCCGCCCGTCGCGCAGTACCAACCGGTCCGGCGGGGTTTGGAGCAACTCGCTCGCAATTTTCAGGATCTTGTTGCGAACGTCCGCCGCGGCGGCGACGCTCGCCGCGCCGACCGAGACGGTCGTGCGTCCGCCGCCAACGCCGAGATCGAAACCGGCTGCATCCGTGTCGGCGTTGCGGACGACGACATCATCCGGGTGGATGCCGAGTTCGTGGGCGACGATCTGCGGCAATGCCTGTACCATCGTGCCCTGACCAAGTTCCACGCCGGCGGTGATGAGCGTCGCGCTGCCGTCGGCATTGAGGTTGATGGTCGCCGTCGAGGGACCGACGAAGATGAACCAGGTCCCCACCACGGTGGCGCGGCCGTACAGGCGATCGCCCGCCAGATGTTTCCTGGAGGGCGACTTTTCACGTAGGCGTTCCATGCGGTCGAGCATCGGTCCGAGCACATCGCCCTCGAAGACCTGACCCGTCGCGCCGAGGTCGCCGTCGCCCAGCACGTTCCGCCGCTTGAATTCGAGCGGATCCATGCCTATGGCCTCGCAGATCTCGTCGGTATGGCACTCCAATGCAAAGGTGTTGTAGACGCCATTGCAGGCGCGAAAGGCACCATTGGGTGGGGTATTGGTATAGATGGCGCGTGTCGCCAGCTTGATCGATCCGAGCTTGTAGTTGCCGCCGAGCGTGTGCGCCGTCATCGTGGTCAGGAAGATCTGCTCGCCACCATAGGCGCCGCAATCCATCAGCACCACAGCTTCACGGCCGACGATCTCGCCTTCCTTCGTCACCGCCGAACGAATCTTGATGTCGGCATTCTCGCGGCAGAGGCAGGTCAGCATCTCCTCCTGCCTGGAATAGACGAGACGTACCGGCTGCCCGGACTTACGCGCCAGGATCGCGGCGTAAGGTTCGAGCGTGCAGTCGAATTTCTGGCCGAAGGCACCACCCACCGGCGGCACCGTGACATGCACCTGGGAGGCCGGAACGCCGAGAAGCTTCGAGGTCATGTTCCGCACCGTCCACGGCACTTGTGTCGACGTCTCGATGTGGTAGCGCCCGTCCTCGTAGGTGGCGACGACGGCCCGGCCTTCGAGCGAAACATGGTTCTGCCGGCCGACCCGAAAGCTGCTCTCGACAATGACGACGTCGTCTCGCGCAAATGCCGCGTCGGTGTCTCCCCGGATCACGGTCGCCTCCCAGGCGACATTGCCGCCGCGCGCACCGCCTTCGAACAGAATTTCGTAACTCTTCCAGTCGGGGTGAACCAATGGCGCGCCGGGCGCCAGCGCGTCGGCCATGGTGAGCACGGGAGGAAGAGGTTCAAGCTCAACCTCGATCGCGCGCGCGGCCGCTTGGGCCTGCTCGTAGGTGTCGGCGGCGACCGCGGCAATCTGCTCGCCGTGAAAGCGGATGACGCCCGAGGCGAAGAGCGGATGATCGGCGATGCCGATACCGTGCATTCCCGGCGCGTCTTCGGCAAGGGCTATGGCGCGCACGCCCGGCATCCGCCTGGCGCGCGTGGTGTCGATCCTTATGATACGCGCCGACGCGATCTCCGAGCGAAGCACCGCCGCGTGGAGCAGCCGTGGAGGCATACGGTCGACCGTGTAACGCGTGCGGCCGAGCAACTTGTCGCGCGCGTCGCGACGGGGCAGGTTCATCACGGCGCCTGATGGGTCAGCGGTCGCCATCTTTCAGCTCCGCCTCGCCAATGCAACGGCTGCATCGACCAGACGCTCATAGCCTGTGCACCGGCAGATATTGCCGACGAGCGCCGCCTTGATCTCGTCTCTTTCGGCGTGCGGGCGCTCTTGGAAGAAACTCGTGAGCACCATCAGGATGCCGGGAAAGCACATGCCACACTGGACGACGTCGTGCTCCTCCATGATCAGTTGCAGAGGCGACGGCTCGCCGGCAACCGCGAGCGACTCGACGGTGCGCACGTCCCGCCCCTCGACGGTACCGAGCGGCACCAGGCAGGACACGACCGGCCGGCCGTCGAGATGCACGGTGCATGCGCCACAGACCCCTTCCCGGCACGCCACCTTCGCGCCGGTGAGAAAAAACTCATCGCGCAGCACATCGATGAGCGGCGTCATCGAACCGCGAGACGAGATCCGGTCTTCGCCATTTATCACCAGGTTTGTCGGCATGGCCGTTCGCTTTCAAGCTTGTTCGTACTGCTACGCTGCAAGAGCGGCTTGCGCCGCCCGCCGCACCAGGGTCGACAGGACCTGTACCCGATACCATCCCGGCGCTTCGACGCTCTCACGCCCGGCGAAGACGCCGGCGCCGGCCTTGGCCAGTTCGTGCGCCCTGGCCGGGTCCAGCGGACGCCCCAAAAGCTGCTCCTCCAATTGCGGCCAGCGCCGTGCCGAAGCTTCGACGGAACCCACGGCCACCTTGATATCTTCGATCGACCCCTCCGACCCTAGCGCAACAGCCATGCTGACGATCGCCACGGGGTAGTCGCCCGCCTTGCGCAACGGCAGCCGGGCATGGCCGGTTCGCAGGGACTTGCGCGCGATCACCACGCCGGTCACCAGTGTGCCCGGTTCGAGCGTGCGGCGGACATCCAGCAGGCGGCCAACCGGCATGCGCTCCCGACCGCCCGGCGTGCGAAGCTCCACTGATGCGTCGAGGCACAGCAGAGCAGGCGAAAGATCGGAAGCTGGAAAGTCCGAAGCGCAGAGATTGCCACCCACGGTCGCCATCTGCCGTACGGCCGGGTTTGCGGCTCCGCCCGCGGCCGCGACCAGGCCGTCGCATCCCTCGACACCGGCCAGTGCCGCGATCAGGCCGGCATGGGTGACGCAGGCGCCGATGCGGATTTCGCCATCCGTCAATTCGACGGCACACAACTCTGCGATCCCACCGATGCCGACATAGGACGAGCGTAGCTCTTCACGCCGGATCGGCGCCCGCATGATCCATGTGGCGCCGGCAAGCGGTGCGCCGGCCGATCCCCGATCAGCCAACGCCGCAACGGCGTCGGCGAGCGACGTGGCGACGTAGAGACGCTCCCCTGTGCTGGCTGGCATACGGCGAAGTCCTCCTGCGGCATGTGCGGACGCCGCCGGCCCGGATCGGCGATCGGCCGGCGATATCGATCAGAGGCTGGCGCTCGGCTGGCCGCCGGAAAGCCGCCACGCCATCGGCAACACCGCCGCGGCAAGCGCGAGCTTGAGCAGGTCGCCGAGGACGAACGGATAAAGTCCCCAGGCAAGCACCGGCTTGTCCCATCCGACGACGGTGCCGAGCCAGGACAGACCGAAGGCGTAGATGACGACAGTCCCCACAAGCATGGAAAGCGCCATGGTCGCGATCCTGCGGTCCCAGCCGCGGCTGGCGAGGAAGCCGCACAAAGCCGCGGCGGGCAGATAGCCGAGCAGATAGCCGCCGGTCGGGCCGACCATATAGGCGAGGCCGATGCCCTTTTCGGGCGCTCCGGCGAAAACCGGAAGTCCGACCGCGCCTTCAGCGAGGTAAAGCGCCACCGTCGCCGCACCGAGACGCCATCCGAAGGCCGTTCCGATCACGAGGACGACGAAGGTCTGCATGGTCATCGGCACCGGATAGAACGGAACCTGCAGCTTGGCCGACAGCCACAGCGCCAGCGATCCGGCAACGACCAGCACGGCGTTGCGCAGTGCCGTGTTGGGCCCGGAGAAAGTTCTGTCGGCCAGTGTAGGGTAAAGCGTCGTGGAGGACATGTCTCGTTCCTTTCTGGATTGGGCGGATGCCGTCAGCGGCTGCCGACCAGCATGCGATAGCGGACCTGATCGAGGATGACGGCGAGCACGAGCAGCGACCCCAGCAGCACCATCTGCAGGTAGGAGCCGATCTGCGCGATGTTCATGCCGTTCTGGAGAAGCACGATGAAGAACGCGCCGAGCACAACATTCTCGACGCGGCCGATACCGCCGCGCAGCGACACGCCGGCAATGACGCAGGCGGCGATGGATTCAAGCGCGATGGTGCCGCCGAGATTGGTCTCGCCGGACTCGACGCGCGCCGTCATCAGCACGCCGGCAAGGGAGGCAAGCAGTGCACAGAGAGCGTAGGCGAAGAACAGCACCTTCCTGGTGTTGACGCCCGACAGATTGGCCGCCTTGAGGTTGCCGCCGACCGCATAGACATGGGCGCCGAAGATGGTGCGGTTCATGATCAGCCACATGACGATAATGGCGACGATGGCGAACAGCACCGGGACCGGCACGCCGAAAACCCGGCCAAAGCCGAAGAAATTGCCGAAATCGAACGGCAATCCCGACACCGGAACGCCGCCGGTCAGGAACAGGGCAATGCCCGCGCCGATCGATTGCAGCCCGAGCGTCATGATGAAGGGCGACACGCCGAACTGGGCGACGCCAAGCCCGTTGAGGCAGCCGACAAGCAATGCGGCGCCGAAGCCGGCGAACGCGCCGAGAAGGATCGCCAGCCAGACGAGGTCGGGCATTGCGGCGACAAGCGCGACCATGGCGAGCGCCGACACGACCGATGTCAGCGCAATCGCCGTGCCGACCGAAAGGTCGAACCCGCCGGTGATGAGCACCAGCATCTGCCCGAGCGAAACGAGCACGAGGTAGACCGACTGGCGCGCGACATTGGTCAGGTTCTGGATCGACAGGAACTGCGCCGAGACCAGAGCGAACACGACCAGCGTGGCGGCAAGGAAGAACGGCAACACGCCGACCCTCAGGAACAGGCCACGGATGGCCGCGAGCACAAGATTTCGTTTCGGCGCTTCGGTTTCGGTCAGGACCGGGGAGCCTTGGGAGACGGTCATGCCGGTACCCTCGTGTCAGCGAAGAAGTGTTTGAGGACGTTCTCTTCCGAGATGGCGGCGCCGGTCAGCTCGGCGGCGATCCGGCCCTTGGAGAAGACGACCAGGCGATGGGCCAGATGCATGACTTCCGTCAGGTCGGACGAGACGACCACGACGGCCTTGCCGGCCTCGGCGATTTCCTTGATGAGCCGGTAGAGCGCCGACCTGGTGCCCATGTCGACGCCTACGGTCGGCTCGTCGAAAATATAGATGTCGTGTTCCTTGGCGAAGCCCTTGCCGAACAGCACCTTCTGCTGGTTGCCGCCGGACAGCTTGGATACGGAACGGTTCAGATAAGATGGTGAAACATCGACGCGCGCGGCGATGCCGTCGGCAAGTTCGCGGCTGCGGCGCGGCGAGATGAAGCCGATGCGGTTCGAGACATCGTCGCGGCCGAGCAGCGAAAGCGCGATGTTGTCGCGGGCCGTCGCGGTCAGCTGCAGGCCTTCGGTCTTGCGGTCGGGCGGCAGGTAGAATACGCCGCCGCGCAGGAGCTCGCGCGTCGCCTTGCCGGTCACGTCCCTGCCCTTCAGTATGACGCGGCCCGCCCGTATCGGCTGGAGGCCGAGCACGCTGCGCCAGAGCCGCGACTTGCCGCTGCCCACAAGGCCGGCGACGCCGAGGACTTCGCCGGCGCGCACGTCGACGGAAACGCCATGCACGCCGGCGCTGACGATGTCGGTCAGGGACAACACGATTTCCCCATCAGTGCGGCGCGCGATCTCGGGATAAATCTGATCGATCGCGCGACCGGTCATCAGTTCGACCAGCGCGTGTTCGGAAGTCTCCTTGGCGGAGACCGTGGCGATCATCCTGCCGTCGCGCAGCACGCTGATCTGGTCGGCGATCTCGGCGAATTCCTGGATGCGGTGGGAAATATAGATGATGCCGACGCCCTCGGCCCTTGCCCTGGCGATGAAGCCGAACAGTTTGCGCGTCTCCTTTTCGGTCAGCGACGCGGTCGGTTCGTCGAGGATCAGGACGCGCGCCTTGGCCAGGAAAGCCTTGGCGATCTCGACCATCTGCTGCTCGGCCCGAGAGAGAGCAGAGACGGGACGCCGGACGTCGATCTCGAAGTCCAGTTCGTCGAAGAGATTTTGCGCGCCGGCGATCATGGCGCGACGGTCGAGGAACAGGCCGCGCCTGGGCTCGCGCCCGAGATAGACATTCTCATAGACCCGCAGTGTCGGCACCAGCGAGAACTCCTGGAACACGGTGCCGATGCCGAATTTCGCGGCATCGTGGACCGATTGCAGTTCGACCTCCTGACCGTCGATCCTGAGCGAGCCCGATGTCTGCTTGTAGACCCCCGACAATATCGAGATCAGCGTCGACTTGCCGGCACCGTTCTCGCCGAACAGCACATGCACTTCCCCAGGCAGAAGCCGGAAGTCGACATTGCTGAGCGCCTTGACGCTCAGGAACGTCTTGGTAATTCCGGTCATCTCGACAAGAGGCGGCATTGGGGGCGGCATCAGCGCATCCATCGGTTCCCACCGGAGAACCGGCCCCTCATGTGGGGGGCCGGCCCGTTTGGGATCATTCCACGTTGAAGACCGGTTTGTAACCTTCCGGCGGCAGGATATTGGTCTGCGGAACATCGTTGACGTTGGCGGAGTCGACCACGAAGATCTTGGGGCCGACATGCTTGATGTATTCCTTCTTCTCCAGGATGCGGACGGCCTGGTCGATCGCGATACGGCCCTGGATGACCATGGAGTCGGCGGGTGCTGCCAGGATGAGGCCGCGCTTGATGCCTTCATAGACGCCCGGCGTCATGTAGAAGGCCAACAGATCCACCTTGCCTTGCAGCCCTTGCTCACGAATGATGCCTTGCGCGGCTTCGGCGGTGACCGCGGTTCCGGCGATGTAGCGGATCTTCGGATTGGCCTGCAGCTCGTCCTCGACGAGTTTGAGTTGCACTTCCTTGCCGGTGTCGCCGAACTTCGGGTCAAGGACCTTCACGGCCGAACCCTTCACCGCATCGAGGAAGCCCTTGTTGGCGGCCTCGACCCAGCCCGCTCCAGCCGGTCCCGGAAACCAGCCGACCTCGACTTCCTCGCTGCCTGCGGGATGTTTCTTGGCCAGATATTCGCCGGCCGAGGATCCCATCGTGTAGAACGAGACCAGCGACTTCGCCGAGACATCCGGCGATGAGATGCCGTTGATGACGTCGATGACCGGGATGCCCTTCTTGTGGATCTCGGAGACGAGATTGTTGAGGCCATCGAAGGAGATCGCGCCGATGACGACGGCCTGCGCGCCGCTCGCCACGCAGTCCTCGATCTGCGAGATCTGTTTGTTGAGTTCGGTGTAACCGCCGGCCTCGACCAGATTCATCTTCACGCCGAGGCGCTTGGCTTCCTCGGCAACGCCATAGTCGACGCCCAGCCAGTAGGCGTCCTTCATGTGCGGGAATGAAACGCAGATCTTCCAGGGTTGCGAAGCCTTGTCCAGCGCCACGTAGGAGACGTCCATCGGCTTGCCATCGGCGGCGAAGGGCGGTTCGATCTTCTCGGCGTCATAGGGCGACCAGTCGGCGGCATAAGCGGCGCCCCCGGCGATCAAGGCTGCCGCCGTCACTAGCATCATTTTTTTGAGATTTCTCATGTCATTCCCCTTTCTTGTTATCGGCCGCCGCCTTCCGACGGTTCGGCCGCACTTACCCAAATGTCGGTTGCCCTTTCTCAGGCGAAAACGCTCCTGATCCTGTCGAGCAATGCTGCCCGGTCGGCGCGGGCTTTCAGCGCGCCGTCCATATCGACCTTGGCGAATCTGGTGGGCGTGTTCGGCTGCAACTGGCCGATCAGGTCCATGTCCGCTGAAACGACGGTGCCGACCATGAAGTAGCCGCCGCCGGAGACCGCGTCGCGATGCAGGATGATCGGCTCGGTGCCGCCCGGAACCTGGATCGAGCCGTAGGGGTAGCAGCTGTCGACGATGTTCGATGGGTCCGACCCGGCGCCGAAGGGCTGGTCGCGCTCGACGAACTGCAAGGGACGGCCGCCACGGAAACGATAGCCCATGCGGTCGGCCTCGGGCGCCACCTTCCATTGGTCATCGAAGAAGTTCCGGTGCGATTGCTCGGTGACCCGGTGCCAGTAGAGGCCAGGCAAGACCCGCAGTTCGGCCGGCATTCCCGGTCGCCGGCGCAACGCTTCGGGAATGCTGCGCCCTTCCTTGCCGCCAGCGGCATTGCCGACAGGCAATTCGTCGTCCTTGGCGATGGCGCGGCCCTTGAAGCCGCCCAGCGCACCGATCGGGTAGGTCGAGCGGCTGCCAAGTGCGAGCGGCACATCGATGCCGCCGGCGATCGCGATGTAGATACGCGCGCCAGTCTGCAGGAAACCGAAACTCAGCACCTGGCCTGCTCTGACCTTCAGCGCGGTCCAGGACGGCTTTTCCTCGCCGTCGAGCTTGATCGGCATGTCGGCGCCGGTCATCGCGATCACCGCGTCGCGGGTGAATTCGAGATGCGGTCCGACGAACACTGCTTCCAGGCCGGCAGCGCCCTCGTCATTGCCGACGAGCAAATTTGCCGCGCGCAGCGCCAGCCGGTCCATGGCACCACCGATCGGGATGCCAAGGTGAAAGTAGCCGGGACGGCCAAGATCCTGAACCGTGGTCGAAAGCCCCGGGTTGAGTACTTTAACGGCCATTGATCATGCCCTCCAGCCTGGCGTTGTAGCCGTCTATGTCCTTCTGGAATTCACGCAGGTCGAAAGTGACGTCGCTGATTGCGGGGGTGAACCGGCCTGCGGCGACTTGCTCGACGGTGTGGTCGTATTCATCGCGGCCGATCGGCTTGAACTTGACGATGTCGCCCGGACGGAAGAACACCATGAAGTCGCGGAGGTAGCTGGTCTTCTGCTCCGGATCGAAGATCGGCATCGGCGTGATGCCGAACATCTGGTAGCCGCCGGCGCCGCGGACCGAATAGATGCAGGAAAAACAGCCGCCATAGCCGATGGTCAGCTTTGGCGTATCGGTGCGCGGCCTGAGGTATTTCGGCACTTGGATCTGCCGTGGCCGATCGACCATCTGATACATGAACGGCAGTCCGGCGACGAAGCCGACCATCGAGACGAACCATGGCGATCCAGCATGGGCGGCGATGAAGTCGTCGACGGTTGCATAGTTGTTGATGCGGGCGGCGTATTCGAGATCGGTGGCCTTGGGATCCTGGTGGCGCTCGCGAAAGCGCATCAGCGTCTCGTGTGTCCAGGGATCCTGGTAGAACACCGGGATCTCGATGATCCTTGTCGCGATCACCGGATCGGTCTTGCTGGCCGCACTTTCAATGGCCTGCACTTCGCGCAGCATATCGTCGGGCCGGATGATGTCGGGATTGAACTTGATCTGGAACGAGGCGTTGGCCGGGCAGATCTCGGTCACCCCCTTGATCTGGCTGTCGCGCACGGCATTGGTCATCGACAGGCTCTTGAAGAATGCCTCCAGCGACATGCTCTCGTCGCACTCGACGAAGAGATGCTCGTCGCCTCCGAATGAATAGCGGTTCTTCATCAGGCCACCTCCCTCGCGCCGCTCGGCGAAGCGGCGAATTTCGTTTCCAGCCAGTTCTCGAGAAAACGCGTGTGGAAGCGTCCCGCCGCCACGTCGACATCGGCGGCGAGCGCCTCGTGCAGTGGTACGGTCGTCGGAATGCCGATGATCTTGAGACCGGCAAGAGCGGTGCGCAGCCTCGCCAGGCAGGCGGCGCGATCGGGGCCGTGCACGATCAGCTTTCCCAAAAGCGAATCGTAGAAAGGCGGCACCGTGTAGCCGGCAAAGAGCATGGTGTCGAAGCGGATGCCTTCGCCTTCCGGCACGGCAAGCGTCTCCACCGTGCCCGGACCGGGCATGAAACCCTTGTAAGGGTCCTCGGCATTGATCCGGCACTCGATCGCGTGGCCGGCAATTGCGATATCTTCCTGCCTGACCGACAAAGGCTGGCCGCCGGCGATGCGCAGCATTTCTTGGACGAGATCGAGCCCGGTGATCATCTCCGTCACCGGATGCTCGACCTGGATGCGGGTGTTGACCTCGATGAAATAGAAATCGCGGCTGGCGTCGTCGTAGAGATATTCGACCGTTCCCGCACCGCTGTAGCCGACCGAGCGCGCCAGGGCGACGGCGCTGTCGCAAAGACGTTTGCGCACGTCGGCCGGCAGGCCAACGGCCGGGGCTTCTTCCCAGACCTTTTGCCGCCGCCGTTGCAACGAGCACTCGCGTTCATAGCAATGAACGAAATTCGTGCCGTCGCCGAGGATCTGCACCTCGATATGCCGCGCCTTTTCGATCACCTTCTCGATGTAGAGGCCGCCATCGCCGAAAGCTGCCGCGGCCTCCGCCGAGGCCTGCGGGAAATGGCGCTCGAATTCCTCAAGCGAATGCGCGATGCGGATGCCGCGCCCGCCGCCGCCGGCCGCCGCCTTGATCATCACCGGAAAGCCGATGCGCGAGACGATCGCCGCCGCCTCGGCGAGGTCGGACACACGCCCATCGCTGCCCGGCACCGTCGGCACGCCAGCCCTGGCCGCGACCTGGCGGGCCGCGACCTTGTCGCCAAGCAGCCGGATCGCCGCCGCGTCCGGGCCGACGAACTTCATTCCCACCGCAACCACGGCTTCGGCGAAGTCGGCATTCTCCGACAGGAAACCGTAGCCCGGGTGGACGGCGTCGACCTTGGCTGCCTTGGCCGCGGCGATCACCGCCTCGACGTTGAGATAGGATTTCTTCGCTGCCGGCGGCCCGATGTCGATCGCCTCGTCGGCCAGTTGCACCGCCAGCGAACCGGCATCGGCCTGGCTATGCACCTGGACGGTCCGCAAGCCCAGGGCTTTCGCCGCGCGGATGATCCGCACCGCGATCTCGCCCCGATTGGCAACCAGGACGGAACGGATGGTCATGATTCGACCTCGGCAAGCGCCTGGCCGGCCATTATCGCGTCGGCGTCATCGACCAGGAAACGGATCGCCTTGCCGTCGATGCCGGCCGTCACTTCATGGAAGGACTTCATCACCTCTACGAGGCCGATCACATCGGCCGCGGAAACGCTGTCGCCATCGTTCTTGAACGGCGCGCTGTCGGGCGAGGGCCTGCGGTAGAACATGCCGGGCAGCGGCGATTTGATTTCGGCTTTGCTCATTTTGATCCCCTGATGGCGGCATAGGCCTGTTGGGCGGACACTTCCGACACCGGCGCGATGCGGATCCCGTTCGCGACCAGCGCGGAACGCATGTTGCCGGCGATCTCCAGGCAACCCGGCGTGTCGGAATGAAAGCAGATCGATTCGAAATCGATGTCGATCTCGGCGCCGTCGACGGTGCGAACCTTGCCCTCAAGACATGCGCGCACGACCTTGTCGGCAATTGCGGCCGGATCGAGTTTGCCGACGTGGCGCGTGAAGACGATCGAGCCGGAGCGGTCATAGTCCCGGTCGGCGTAGAACTCCCTTATCACCGGCTGGCCGGCTTCAATGGCGGTTCGATAGGTCTGCGACATCCCCATGCAGAAAACGAAAGCGTTGGGCGCCACGGTGCGCATCAGCTTGATGAAGGATCGCGACAGCGCCTCGTCGGCGGCAAGCTCCATGTAGAGCGCGCCGTGCGGCTTGACGTGCTGCAGATTGGCGCCGTGACGGCGGGCAAATTCGCGCAGCGCGCCGATCTGGTAGACGATGTCGTTGATGATCTCGTCGCTGCTGCCGTTGATCTTGCGGCGGCCGAAACCCTGCAGATCCCGATAGCCCGGATGGACACCGATGCCGACGCCGTGCTGGGTCGCGAGCCGCACGGTGGCGTCCATGAGATTGGGATCGCCGGCATGGAAGCCGGCGGCGATGTTGGCGGAGCTGATCAGCTCCATCAGGCTGGCATCGTCGGTCTCGCTCAGCCGCCATTGGCCGAACGCCTCACCCATATCGCAATTGATGTCGACAACCGTGACCGGCACGTTGCTCCCTTTGCAATTCATGCGCTGATTGCCAGCGCGGTTCCCGACTTCTTGTTTTTTTGAACGTTAGCGCGGGAAGACGGCATTGAAAAATTCTATTCTCAGAATTTGATATTCTGATTTTCAGATACCTGTTTTGGATGCATCCGGAATGGAAAGCGCAGAATACCGCCAGAAGCGCGCGTGTTGGCTGCGATGCAAAAAGGCAATCGCTGCTCAAAGAAATGCGTGTATCGTATTTTCGGAAAATATAACCTGCGGATATCAGATAAACGGAAAGCCACGTCCTTGCCTATCAGCCTGCGTCAAATCCGCTATTTCGTCTCGACCGCCGAGCAAGGCCAGATCTCGCAGGCGGCGGTCGACCTCGCAATTTCGCAGTCTGCGATCACCACCGCGATCAAGGAACTGGAGAGAGTGATCGGCGCCGACCTGTTCGTCCGCTCCCCCCAGGGCATGGAACTGACGGCGGCGGGGCGCCAATTCCTGTTCCACGCTTACGACATCCTCAACAAGGTGCAGGAAGCGACCAGCCTGAACGTGCCGGCCAACAATCTCGAAGGCAGCCTCACCGTGGCGGCCACCTATACGGTGATCGGCTATTTCCTGCCCAATCATCTGGAGAAGCTGAAGCGCAATTTCCCGAAGCTCGACATCCAGCTCTTCGAACTCAACCGCGAGGCGATCGAGGAGGGCCTTCTGTCCAACCGCTATGACATTGCAGTCCTGCTCACTTCCAATGTGCTCAATCCGGATCTGACGACCGAGACTTTGCTGGGCTCGCGGCGACGGCTATGGGTCGCATCCAAGCATCATCTTCTGCAGCGGGAATCCGTCGGCCTGAAGGAAATCTCGCAAGAACCGTACATCATGCTGACAGTCGACGAGGCGGCGCACACCTCACTGAAATACTGGAGCAAGACGCCCTATCAGCCGTCCGTGACGCTGCGTACATCGTCCGTCGAGGCAGTGCGCTCGATGGTCGCCAACGGCCAAGGTGTGGCAATCCTCTCGGACATGGTCTTGCGGCCATGGTCACTGGAGGGCAAGCGCATCGAAACCCTGGTGCCCAGCGACCCCATTCCGGCGATGGATGTCGGCCTGGCCTGGCGCCGCAACGCCCAGTTCACCCCAGCCATGGAGGCGTTTCGGTCTTATTTCAGGCAGACCTTCTATATCCCGAACAGTCGCTAGCGTTTGCTGCCAAAGCCTCGGTGAGACAAAAGATCAACCGCCAAATCTCGGTTCCGGTGTTCCGGTCACGCCAAGGCCGGTGATCGCGAAAAGGCTGCCGCGCAGGACGCCGTCGCCGGGAAAGCGCGGCAGCGGCGGCTTGGCCATCGAGGTGACGTAGAGGGTGTCCAGCTTCGGCCCGCCGAACATGACGCTGGTGATTTTCTTCACCGGCATGTCGATGATGCGATCGATGCTGCCGTCGGGCGCATAGCGCACCAGGCGACCGTCATAGACCAGCGCATTCCAGAGGAAACCTTCCGCATCGACCGTCGATCCGTCGGCTGCTCCGCCGCGGCTGGTGTCGACACGGGTGAAGGTGCGCCGGTTGGTCGCCGCACCCGTGGCGATGTCGTAGTCGTAGGCCCAGATCTCGCCAGTCCAGGTGTCGGCGAAATAGAAGGTGCGGTCGTCGGGGCTCCAGCACGGGCCGTTCGAGCAGATAATGCCGGAATCGATCCTGGTGACCGAAAAATCCGGATCGAGCCTGTAGAGACCGCCGGACGGCCCCTCCTCCATCGTATCCATGGAGCCGGCGAAGAAGCGGCCGCGCCGGTCGACCTTGCCGTCGTTGAGCCGGTTCATCGGTCTGTCCGGCTCCGGATCGTGGATCAAAGTCACATCCCCGGTGGCGAAATCGAGCAGATGGAAGCCGCGTTGAAGCGAGACCACCGCACCGCTGCCATCCTTGCGCAGCGCCATCGAGCCGATCTTCATCGGCACGTCCCATGACCGGATCTCACTTCCGTCGGCGGTGGCGCGGAACACGCGCCCGTCGAAACTGTCGATCCAGTAGAGGCGCTGCTGTTCGACGTCCCACAGGGGTCCCTCGCCCAGCGTGGTCTTCACGTCCACCACGACTTCGATCTTCATGTCGTTCTCCTTTGTTAGGCCCGCGCCGCGATTGGCTAGAAAGCGACCTTGTCGCCGCCTTTCAACGACAGGATCTCGCGCGCTTCGTCGGGCGTCGCCACCTCCATGCCGAGCCCCTCGATGATCTTGCGGGCAAGCAGCACCTGTTCGGCGTTCGACTTCGCCAGTTTGCCCTTGCCCGCCCAGAGGCTGTCCTCTAGCCCGACGCGGATATTGCCGCCAAGGGCCGCTGACTGGGCGGCTATGCGAAGCTGGCTGGCGCCGGCGCCCAGCACTGACCAACGGAACTGATCGCCGAACAGCCGGTCGGCGGTGCGCTTCATATGAGCAACGTCTTCGGGATGCGTGCCGATGCCGCCGAGCAGTCCGAACACCGACTGCACGAAGAATGGCGGCTTCACCAGCCCGCGATCGGCGAAGTGGGAGAGGTTGTAGAGATGGGCGATATCGTAGCACTCGAACTCGAAGCGCGTGCCGTTGTCGTAGCAGGTCGCCAGGATATACTCGATATCCCTAAAGGAGTTGCGGAAGACGAGGTCGCGCGTCGCTTCCAGATGCGGCTTCTCCCAATCGAACTTGAAGGTCTCGTATTTGTCGGCGAGATGATAGAGCCCGAAATTGATCGAACCCATGTTGAGCGAGGCTACTTCCGGCTTGAACTGGGCGGCGGGCCGCACGCGCTCCTCGACCTTCATGTAGGGGCTGCCGCCGGTGGTGATGTTGATGGCGGCATTGGTGCCTTGCTTGATGCGCGGCAGGAAGCGGGCGAAGGCCTCGGGCGTCTGGTCGGGCTTGCCGGTCTCAGGGTCGCGCGCATGCAGATGCAGGATCGCCGCGCCAGCCTCGGCCGCGGCAATTGCCTCGGAGGCGATCTGGTCCGGCGTGATCGGCAGATAGGGCGACATGGTCGGCGTATGGATCGCCCCCGTCACCGCGCAGGTGATGATGACCTTGCCGCTGGTCTGCACAGCGCCGGGCTTGCGGCTTGTCTCTCTCATTTTCCAAACTCCCGATCCGATTTTTTCTTGTGCGCCGCCAGCGCCATCAACCGGCGGTCGCGCCACACCTGCCGGTCGCCAAGGCTCGCCTTTGGCAAGCGTTTGCGGCGGTCGGCCTCGACCGTCGTCATCACCTCGCCCGCCCAGTCGACGCGCCGCAGCATCTGCGGGAAGATGTTCGAATAGATCGTTTGGTAGCGCTCGACATAGTCGCGCACACCGCCGGGCGCATTGAGATCGATCGTCTCGAACGGGCCCATGAACGACCAGCGCAGCGCCAGCCCGTCGCGAATCCCGATATCGACATCCTCGACGCTGGCATAGCCGTCGGCGACAAGCCGGAAGGCCTCTTCCAGCAGCGCACCCTGCAGGCGGTTCATGATGAAGCCGTCGAGCTCGCGCTGCATCACCAGCGGCGCATGGCCGGCGTCGACGAGGAAGGCGCTGGTCCGTTCGACCGTCTCGGTAGAGGTCCATGGCGCCGGTACGACCTCAGCCGCCGGGATGAGATAGGGCGGATTGATCGGATGCACGACGAGGCAGCGGTGCCGCCCTTCGAGATGGTCGGTAAATTTCGACGGCAGCAGCGCCGAGGTGGAACTGGCGATCACCGCCTGCGGACCGGCAAGCGCGTCGATCAGAGAAAACACCTCACGCTTGACGTCGAGGTTTTCCGGCGTGTTCTCCTGGATATGAACGGCCTCGGCCAGCGCCTCCTCCAGTTCCGCGACGACGGTGATACGATCAAGCACGGCGTCGACCGTCTGCCCGCGCAGCAGGTCGTTCGATGCGAGGTCATCCAGCACACCGCTGATATAGTCGCGGGCGCCGCCTGTCGCGGCCCGCGACTGATCCCACATGCGCACATCGTGGCCGGCGCGCGCGAAGCTGATCGCCCACGCCCGCCCGATAAAGCCACTGCCGACAATCGCCACCTTTGCCATCGATCGGTTCCTCAGAGTGTTTCGACATTGCCGTCGACGCCGAGCGACTGGCCGGAAATGTTGACGCCGGCATCGGAGAGCAGGAAGGCGACCATTGCGGCGACGTCGTAGGGGCTGGTCATGCGGCGCAGCGAGATGTTCTGGAGATAGCGCCCCGTCATCTCCTCATGGCTGATGCCGACCTGCCTGGCGCGCGCCGCAATGACGCCTTCGATGCGCGGGCCCTCGATGATGCCGGGCAGGATGGCGTTGACCCTGATGCCGTGCGGCCCGAGTTCCTTGGCGAGGCTCTGCGTGAAGCCGATGACGCCGAACTTGGCCGCCGAATAGGGCGTGCGGAACGCGTAGCCATGGCGGCCCGCCGCCGACGACATCGATACGATCGAACCGCCGCCCGCCGCCTTGATCAGCGGCACGGCGCGCCGGGCGCAGAGGAACTGGCCGGTCAGGCAGATGTCGATGCAGCGCCGCCAGTCCGCCGGATCGATCTCGTCGACGCCGCCGGTCGGCCCGGCGATACCGGCATTGTTGATCAGCGCGTCGAGCCCGCCGAGCTTTTCCTGCACCGTCTCGAACAGCCGGTCGACATCGTCCTCGCGCGAGACATCCGCCTTGACCGCGTCGACCAGCGCGATCCTGCCGGGTGCGGCGGCCAGCGCTTCGTCCGAAACGTCGCACACCATGATGCGCGCGCCGAGCCGCGACAGCGTGTCGGCGATGGCCAGGCCGATGCCGCCGGCGCCGGCCGTCACCAGTACGCGCTGCCCCTTCAGCCCACCCAGAAATTCGTCCGCCGTTTCAGGCGCCTTTACACTCATCATCCTGTCCTTCTCATTGCAGCCGCCGTTCGCGCAGCGCCATGACGGCGCCCAGAACGACCAGCCCGTATAGAATTGCCCTTGTGGCGTAGGGAAGCGTGGTGCCGGCCAACAGCATCTGCAACGCTGTCAGCAACAAAACGCCACCGAGCATGCCGAGATAGTGGCCGCGCCCGCCAGTGATCAGCGCGCCACCGACCACCACCACGGCGATCGACGGCAAGAGATAGTCATCGCCCATGCCAAGGCTCGCCTGGCCCGAAAAGCCGGTCAGCATGATGCCGACGATCGCGGCGCAGACGGCCGAAAGCATGTAGACCAGGATCAGCGTGCGCTCGACGCCGATCCCCGACAATCGCGCCGCGCGCAGGCCGTTGCCGATACCGTAGACCCGGCGCCCGAACGGCGTGCGCCCAAGCAGCAGCACCGCCGCCATGACGAAGACGATCATCAGCAGGACGACCGGCGTCACCAGACCAAGCCTGGCCGTCATGAACCAGCGCAACATCGGCGAGGAGAACCCTGCCGGTGTTCCCTGCGAATAGAGCAGCGCGCAGCCTTGCAGAATGCCGTTGGTGGCGAGCGTCATGACGATCGGCGAGATGCCGAGATAGACGATGCCAAAGCCGTTGGCGAAGCCAATGGCGCAAGCCATCAGGAGCACGGTCGGCAAGGCGTAGACGAGCGCCGCATCCGAGCCGTTGACCATGCCGGCCAGGATGATGCCGGAAATGCCGATCGTCCACGGCACGGAGAGGTCGAGGCCTCCGGTCAGGATGACGGTACCCTGCCCGAGCGCCAGGACGGCAAGGAAGGACGACAGCACGAGCAGCGAGTTCCAGTAACCCGGATTGAGGATGGTGCGGCCGAGCCATATCTGCGTGACGACCACGATGATGATGAGGCAGACATAGGCGGGCAGCGCATAGCGCAGCGTCTCGGCATTGCGCAGATGGAAAGCGGGGCGCGGCGATATCTCGCTGCGTTGGTCAGGCGATGGCCGGGCGATCCTGAGACGCCGATCCGCGTGCTCGAGCTGCGAGGGCAATATGCCGGAGCGCCAGGCGGCAAACCTGGCGCGCGCGGCACGCAGCTGCAACGCAAGCACCGAAGCGTGCGAGATCGAGCCGGCAAGAGCCGCCAGCACAAGTATGGTGCCTTCGGCGATGGTGGAATAGTAGGCCGATACGTTGAGCACCAGCAGGATGTTCACCACGATCATCAGGATATAGGCGCCGAAGACCGTGCCCACCGGACCACCCTGCCCGCCGCCGAGACGCGTGCCACCGACGACGACCGCCGCGAACATCGACAGCAGCAGCGGATTACCGACCAACGGATCGCCGCTGCCGGTCTGGGCGCTGATGAACACGCCGGCAAGACCGTAGCAGCCGCCGGCGATCACATAGACGGCAAAGCGCACGAGCACGACGTTGATGCCGACCGCCGCTGCCGAATCCGCGTCGCTGCCGACCGCATAGAGCGCGGTACCGAAGCGGGTCCCCTTCAGCCAGAACCAGGCGAGGAGCACTATCCCAATCACCACCAGCGGCATTGGCAGCCAGCCGGCGATCGCGTCACCGAGGTAGAAGGTGCCGAGATCGGGCGACACGAAGCCGCCGGGTTTGTCCATCACCAGCAGCGTCACGCCTTGCAGGATGAACATGGTGGACAGGGTCACCACGATGGGCTGCATACGCAGCACCGCGATGAAGAAGCCGTTGAAGGCGCCCACCGCCATGCCGACGCCGATGCCGACGGCAGTCCACAGGAGGATGCTGGCGCCAGGCGCCATCGGGTCCATGCTCGATGCCAGCACGACATTGACCAGCGATATCACAGCACCCGCGGACAGGTCGAAGCCGCCCGACAGGATCACGATGGTCTGGCCGATCGCGGCGAGCGCCGAGGTCGCGCCACCGCTCGACAGGAACGACACGTCGAAATAGGTGAGCGGCCCAGCGCTGACCCAGTCGACGATGAAAAGCAGGATCGCAAGGACGGCCGCGGCGATCAGCGCGCCACGATTTCGCACCAGCGCGCGGCGCAGCCCGACGCCGCCGGAGACGGGGGATGAAAGGGCTGCGCTGCTCATGCGGCGATTTCCCCGGCATGCCCGAGCGCCGGGCGCATGATGGCCGGTTCGGTGATGGCGTCACCTTCGAGCTCGGCCGCGACGCGCCCGTCATAAAGAACCAGGATCCGGTCGCATTGATGGACCAGTTCGGGAATCTCGGTCGAGTGCAGCAGGATCGAGCCGCCGGCGGCCACGTAGTTTCGCATCATCACATAGAGTTCGTGCTTGGTGCCGACATCGATGCCACGGGTGGGATCGAACAGAAGCAGGATGCGGCTCTGCGCCACCAGCCATTTGGCAATGGCGATCTTCTGCTGATTGCCGCCGGAAAACGCGCCCGCCCGCGTCCACAGCGCGCGACGGTCGACTTCGACAGTGGCGAAGGCCTCCTCGACTGAGCGCGTCTCGGCCTGCGCGTCGACGAGGCCGAGACGTGTGAAGCGCGACACCACGGGCAGCGTGGCGTTCTCACTGCCCGACAATTTCAGGAACAGGCCTTCGGACTTGCGATCCTCGGGCACCAGGCCGATCGCCATGTTGGGCCGCAACGCATCCGCGGGCGAACCAAGCCATACTTTGCGGCCGTCGACCAGGATGTCGCCGCGGGTGATTTCGGCCATACCGAAGCAGGCCAGGAACAGGTCCTGCTGGCCCATGCCTTGCAGTCCGGCGACGCCGAGGATCTCGCCCTTGCGCAGGTCGAAGCCGACGCCGTCGAGCTTGCGCCCGACCTTCAGGTCGCGCACGCCCAGAACCGGCGGCCCGAAAGCCTGGGCGCCGTCGGGCTTGGGCGGAAAGGTCTGCTCGATGCTGCGGCCGATGATCTTTTCGATCACGTCGGCATCAGAGACATCGGCGACCGGGGCGGTGACGATATGGCGGCCGTTCCTGAGAATCGTCAACGTCTCGCAGAAGGCGCGGACCTCGCGCATGCGATGGGTGATGAAGACGATGGTCGTGCCTTGCGCTTTCAACCTGGCGATGATGTCGCCGAGCCAGTCGACGTCGCGGCCGGCGAGCGTCGAGGTCGGCTCGTCGAGCAGCAGGATGCGCGGCTTGCGATAGACGGCGCGCGCGATCTCGATCTTCTGGCGCACCGAAAGCTCGAGTTCGCCGACCTCGGCATCGAGATCGACGGAAAAGCCGAGATCGTCGATGTGGCGGCGGACCGCCTTGCGCGCGGCGGCGCGACGGATCAGGCCGGAGACGCCGACCGGGGCATAGGGCAGCAGCATGTTGTCGAGGACGGTGAGATCGCGCACCAGGGTCATCTCCTGGAACGCCGTCTGCACGCCCAGCGCGTGTGCTGCGCGCGGCGCTCCGTAACCGATCTCCTTGCCGAAGACACGGACATGCCCTTCGCTCGGCCGCACCAGTCCCGACAGGAGTTTCACCAGCGTCGACTTGCCGGCGCCATTTTCACCCAGCAGCGCATGGACGCTGCCGGATGCAATCCGAAACGAGACGCGGTCGAGCGCGACGGTCGGGCCGAAAGCCTTGCTGATGCCATCGATCTCGACGGCGGGAAGCTCGGGAGATTCTGTCATTGTCCTCGATCGCCAGCCGTTGCCCAGATCGACGATGCACGGAAGCAATGTCCGTGCATCGTCACGATCGCCTGGGAGGCTTTACGTCTCTGTTTTGTGCATGTCGTTGCCCCAAAACCGCTGCACACTTTTGGGCGACATGCACTATTCTTCCGGCTGTCCCACGAGAGCAGCGGCGAGGCCGATCTCGGGTGTCTGGTCCGAGAAGATCGAGGCGAACCAGCCGGGGTTGGAGACCAGCGACGGCTTGAAGGCGTTGCAGCCAGCCTTCATTTCCGCCCAGGTGCCTTCGTCGCACAGCTTGATCGTCTCACTGGTGACCACCGGCAGCGGCAGGATCGTGGTCTTCGCCACATCCTTGCCTTCAATCGCTTCGACGGCCAGCTTCAAGGCGAGCGCCCCGGAATAAGGTGGCGAGGCGTAGGAAATGCGTTGCGCACCGAGCGCCGCATAGGGGGAAGCCGCACCTTCGACCTCGGTCCCCTCCGGCAGCATCTGGATGCGGCCGCCATTGGAGCCTTCGCCGGCGCAGGGCAGCAGTTCACTGGTCTTCTTGCCGGCCTCGAGCTGCATCGAATTGGCGGTGAAGCAGCCGACCTGCATCCACAAACCGTTGATGTCGTCCCAGTTGCGGGTGGCCAGGATCTTCGAAAGCTCGGTGCGGGCAACCGCCTGGCTCCACATGCCGACAGCCTCGCCGACGATCTTGATGTCGGGATATTTGGCGAAGACTTCCTTGGCGGCCTTTGTCCGTTGATCGTCAACGGATGTTCCGGGAACACCGGTGATGGCGATGATGTTGCCCTTGCCATTGAGCTTTTTTGCGAGCCATTCGGCGGTCACCCTGCCCGCTTCCAACTGATCAATGTGGACGTTGTAGGCGCAAGGCTCGGTGATCTCGGCATCGTAGGCAAAGACCTTCACACCCTTGTCGCAGGCATTTTTCACGACCTGATTGAGCGCGGTCGGCGAGATCGGGTACACGACGATCGCTTTGGCGCCGCTTTGCACCATTGCGTTGATCTGCTGGATCTGGCGCTGCGCGTTGGGTCCGGCGACCTGGACCTGCAGATCGACCTTGTCGGCCAGGCTTTTGTGAGCGGCCATGGCCTTGACCATGTTGGCCGCCTCCGCCTGCCAATCGTTGCCGATGTAGCTCATGCTGAGAAATATCTTGTGCTTTTCAGCCGCCTGCGCGGCGGACAGGCCAAAAGCGCATGCAGCCATGCCGGCCAGCAGCGTGAGCCGCCGGACTTTCAATCCGATACCCATTTATTCCTCCCAATCCGAACGACCGAATGCCTCCCAAGGGCACGAAACGTAACCCTTGTCATTCGATGTCATCGACCGTATCATTATTTGATCAAAGATCAATGATGAAATCGCTTGCTATCAAAACCGGTGCTCGAGGCGGCTTGACGCGGCAATCCGAACCTTGCATTCCGGAGACAAGCGGTGGCGTCGCCCTAAAGCGCGCCGCGTTTGTCCGGCCTCATGCGACGCTCTTCAGGTTGTTTTATGCATGTCGTTATCGCAAAACCGCTGCGCACCCTCGGTTCAAGCCCGAGGGCATGCTTTTGCGCGACATGCATTAGGCGGGAAGGTTGACGGGAGATGGCTGGATCGGCATTCAGGAAGCCGGGGGTCGAGATCACTCCCCTGTCCAGGGAAACCCTGCAGGACAGGGTCTACCGCCATGTCACCGAACTGATCCTCGACGGCAGCATCGTGCCGGGCGAGATGGTGACGGTTCAGAGCCTAGCCGACGCTTTTGGCGTCAGCCCGATGCCGGTCAGGGAGGCGTTGCGGCGGCTGACCGCCGCCAATGCGCTGATGGTGGTTTCGGGCCGATCGATCGGCATTCCGGCGCTCAGCCGCGCGCGTCTGATCGACCTCAGGAATGTCCGCTACGAGATAGAAGCGATCGCCGCCGCGTGGGCAGCGGAACGCATGGACGACCGCGGCATAGCGCTGCTGCGCCAACATCTCGATGCGCTCGAACAGGCCAATGCCGCCGGCGACGTCAAATCCTACCTCAGGGCCAATTACGCCTTTCATTTCTCGATCTATCGGGCGGCCGGTTCCGAGAACATGCTCAACATCATCGAGAATCTGTGGCTGCAGATCAGCCCCTATTTCAACATGCTGCACGATTCCGGGAACTATTCGACCGCCAACGAGCACCATCAGGAGATGTTCGCGGCGTTGCGCGACCGGAATGCGGAGGCGGTTCGGGCCGCAGTCCGTGCCGACATCGACGCGGCCTTCGACGTTCTGGTCGGTTTGCTGGGATAAGGATTTGGACCCTGGCACCTGAAGCCGGTCATGCCTCCCGTTGCCGACAGCATGCCGCATGTATTCTTCCGGATCCGCATCGAACAGTTGTCCAGCCGGCAAGCACTGGAATAGATTGCTTACGCCCTGAGATTGCCGGGATGGCCGCGGCTTGAAAGCAGCACATAATGGATTCGCTCATAACCCGGCTCGGACTCGCCCTGGCAATTGGCCTGCTCGTCGGGCTGGAGCGTGGGTGGCGGGAGCGGGACGCGCCCGATCGCAGCCGCACGGCTGGCATTCGCACGTTCGGCATATCCGGCCTGCTCGGCGGCATTCTTGCAGCGCTGGCCAATGCGCTCGGCGCGGTATCCGTGCTGGTTGGGGGATTTATCGCCTTTGCCGCGATCTTCGCCTGGTACAAGGCGCGCGAGGCGAAGCATGACGAGGATTTCAGTGTTACGAGCGTGATCGCGGGTCTTGCCGTGTTCGCACTCGGCGCACTTTCGGTCGCCGGCGACTATCGAGCCGCTTCTGCCGGAGGAGCAGCCCTCGCGGCGGTCCTCGCGAGTCGCGAGATCCTGCACGGCCTTCTGAAGCGACTGACCTGGATCGAGCTTCGTTCGGCCCTGATCCTGGCGGTGATGACGGCGATCGTTCTACCCGTGCTGCCAAACCGGACGATGGACCCTTGGGGCGGGTTCAATCCCTGGGAGGTCTGGCTCCTGACGGTGCTGATGGCGTCGATTTCCTTCGCCGGCTATGTCGCCGTTCGCGTTCTTGGAACCACGCGCGGCCTGCTCGTCAGTTCGACCATCGGTGCCATCGTCTCCTCCACAGCCGTGACCATGGCACTTGCCCGCGACGCGACGTCGGCAAGCAATCCCTTGCCGCTGGCAGGGGCGGCTTCGCTGGCAGCGATGGTCTCGCTGTTGCGTGTTTGCGTGGTGGTTTTGATCATCGAGCCAAGCGTATTCGTCCCGGCCGGCATTCCCGCGATTGCCGCAGCGTTCGTCTTCGCGGCCTGCGGCGCATTTCTGCTGGCGCGCGTCGGCGGGGATCAAAAAGGTGGCGCGCTTACGCGCAATCCATTCGAATTGGGTCCATTGCTGCTCTTCGCCCTGCTTTTTGCAGTTGTCGCGACCGCGAGCGCGGCGCTGGCGGCTCAATTCGGTGGACGCGGCCTCCTGGCGAGCTCGGCGCTTGCCGGCACGTTCGATGTGGATGTCTCGGTGCTCAGCGCGCTGCGCCTCGTCAAGCATTCGGTTGCTGTCGAGACCGTAGCCCAGGCAGTGCTCGCCGCACTGGCGGCAAATGCGATCGGCCGGCTATCGCTGGCGGTGTTTGCTGGCCCAGTCAAATTCTGGTTGCCGCTGGCCGGCGCAACCGTGGCTGCCATAGCCGCCGGCTACTGCGCCATGCTGCTGCCAAATATCGAGCTGTCCCGGAGCTTGGCTCTCCCTTGAGGTCATTCACTTACCGGTCGCCTCATCAATACCGATCCAGGTCGCACCATCAATCCGCAGGAACGTCTCGCCGATCTCGATAGCACGTCCGGTGTCGGTCGGCGTGCCGCTGTCGGCGTCCCCGACAACAGCTGTTCCACCGCCAATGGTTTCCGTCACGCTGTGGGCATGAGAGCGCTCCTGCCGAGTCGCGTTCGGGCCGGTGCCTTTATGCGATACGCTGGCCAGCGGCGCCGACAGCGCGCCGTTCTTCTCGAAACCATCGACCGCCACTGCCCGGTCCACCCTCGCCCATGCCGTAATTCGCCACCAGCACAGACCGTTCCTTCCCGCCAGGCGAAGACTTCCGAGTTGGCATCGATGTGCGCGCCGTCAGGAGTCACCGACAGAAATGTTGGATTGTCGATGTCATTGGCCAGTTTTCGCGTTTCCAGCGTTCCGCCTCTTCACGCTTGCAACGCAACCCCATATGTGAAAATACTATTTACAAAAGAAGATTGACGGAAGGAGACGTGCTTTTCGACGCTTTGCTGCATGTTCAAGCGATCGTGCGGTTCCGCGCCCGGGGCTGGCGGAGCCGGTCATGAACGATCTTGCGCCAACTGGCGGCGCGGCCTCGACACATCCGGCCAACATGCCCAGGGATCACACCGCCCTGCCAGTATGGAACACCGAGAACTGGTTTTATGAGGACTGGCCGGTAGGGCAGAAAATCCGCTCGCTGCACCGCACGATGGCCGAAAGCGACAGCCACCTCTTCAACACGCTGGTGCTCGATATCCACCCTTATGTGCAGGGCCAGATGTTTGCCGAGAGCGAAGGCATTTTCGGCAAGCGGCTGATCGCCGGCGCCTTTGTCTTCTCGGTCGGGCCGGGCCTGGTCGAGCTGGGGCTGATCCGCGCCAGCTATGAAGTGTTCAAGGGCGAAGGCGAACTGGTTCTCTATTGCGAGCATCTGCAGACGGTGAAGTACCGCAACCCTGCTGATTTCATCGGCAAGACGGAGAAATAGCAATGCAGGCAGCAGCCGAATTGCCGCTTGCCGGTCTCACCGTCGTCGACATGAGCCAATTCCTGTCCGGGCCCTATTGCTCGCTTAGGCTGCTCGACCTTGGCGCCCGCGTCATCAAGATCGAGCGGCCGGATGGTGGCGACCTGTCGCGCCGGCTCTACCTCAGCGACACCGAGATCGGTGGCGACTCCACGATCTTCCATGCCATCAACCGGGCCAAGGAAAGCCTCGCCATCGACCTCAAGAACGAGGCCGATCTCAAGGCGCTGCGCGGGCTTCTGGCCAAGGCCGACGTGCTGATCCAGAATTTCCGGCCGGGCGTCATCGAGCGGCTCGGCTTGGACTATGGTGCCGTGCGCGAGGTCAACCCGCGCCTGGTCTATGCCTCGATCAGCGGCTATGGCGAGGAAGGCCCATGGGTCAAGCGGCCCGGCCAGGATCTGCTGGCGCAGGCGCGCTCCGGTGTGATGTGGCTGAACGGCGACGAGGACCAGGGGCCGGTGCCGTTCGGTCTCGCCATCGGCGACATGCTGGCGGGCGCTGCCTGCGCGCAAGGCATACTGGCGGCGCTGGTGCGGCGCGGTATCACCGGCCAGGGCAGCCATATCGAAACCAGCCTGCTGGAAGCGCTGATCGACTTCGAGTTCGAGGTGCTGACCACGCACCTCAATGACGGCCGCCGCCTGCCCAGGCGCTCCAGCTTCCGCAGCGCGCATGCCTATCTGTCGGCGCCCTATGGCGTGTACCCCGCCAAGGACGGCTACCTCGCCGTTGCCATGACACCGATCCCCAAGCTGGCCGATCTGCTGTCGCTTGGGGAATTAGCGCCCTATCGCGACAAACCGGCATCGTGGTTCACCGCGCGCGACGACATCAAGGCGATCGTCGCGCAAAGGATCGCCACCAAGACGATCGACGAATGGCTGGCCATTCTGGAGCCGGCCGACATCTGGTGCGCCAAGGTGCTGACCTGGCCGGAAATGCTGGCAAGCGAGGGGTTCCAGTCGCTCGACATGCTGCAAACCGTGACGCGTGAGGACGACGTCTCGATCCTCACCACCAGTTCGCCGCTCAGGGTCGATGGTATCAGAGCCAAGGTCGATCGGGCAGCACCCCGCATCGGCGAGCACAGCGCGAAAATCCGCGAGGAGTTCGGCCTGTGAGCACGCACACGCTCAAAGGCATGACCTGGAGCCATCCGCGCGGCTACGACCCCATGGTCGCCTGCTCTTCTCTCTGGCACCAGAAAACCGGCGTGGCCGTCGAATGGGACAAGCGCTCGCTGCAGGATTTCGAATCCTTCCCGGTCAAGGAACTGGCGCGGGCCTATGATTTGATCGTCATCGACCACCCGCATGTCGGCCAGATCACGGCGGAACGCTGCCTCGAGCCGCTGGATATCGCCGGCCGCGAGGCGGAGCTTGCGGCCTTGGCCTCAGGCAGCGTCGGCCAATCCTATCGGAGCTACAACTGGCAGGGGCGGCAATGGGCATTTCCGATCGATGCGGCAAGCCAAGTCCAGGCCTGGCGGCCGGACGCGCTTGATGCCCCGCTTGCGCGCTGGAGCGAGGTGCTCGATCTCGCCAGGCAAGGCCGCGTGCTGCTGCCGCTGCGCCCGCCGCATTGCCTGATGGTGTTCTTCACGCTTGCCGGCAATCTCGGTCATCCCTGCGCGACCGATCCATCAGTTGATCTCATCGAGAGCGGGGCCGGCGGTAAGGTCTTCGAGACGATGCGCGAGATCGCCGCGCTGGTCGATCCCGCCTGCTTCGACATGGATCCGATCGCCGTTTCGGAACGCATGGCGGAAGCCGGTTCCAGGATCGTCTGCGCGCCACTGATCTATGGTTACGTCTCCTATGCAATGACTGGTTTCCGCGCCAACCGGCTGGCCTTTGCCGACATTCCAGTCATCGGCTCCAACGGCCCGATCGGTTCGGCGCTCGGCGGCACGGGCATAGCGGTCTCGGCCTTTTCCCAGGCGAAAGATGCCGCGATCGATTTCGCCTATTGGGTTGCCAGCGGCGATGTCCAGCGCGGCGCCTATGCCGCCTCGGGCGGCCAGCCGGGCCATGCGGCAGCGTGGGCGGACCAGAGCGTCAATGCCGCGACCGGCAGTTTCTACAGGGATACGCGCGCGACGCTGGAAGGCGCATGGGTGCGGCCGCGCCATGACGGCTACATGGCGTTCCAGCAGGCGGCATCCGATTGCATCATTTCCGGCATCACCTCCAGCCGCCAAGCCGCCCGGGTCGTTGCCGATCTCAATCGCCTGTTTCGGGACAGTGTCCCGGCGCAGGTGTCCGGCGCTGCCGGTTGAGGAGCCTGAGCGAAACCAACTGGAGGAGATGACAGGAATGATCCGCGGCCTGTTGGCCGCAACCGCCCTTACCTCGATTGCAGCGACTGCCCTGGCGCATGACGTGCAAGGCGCGGTTCAGGCCGCGCTTGCCTTCATCATCGTGCTGCTGGTCTCACTCTACGGCCGCGAACGGCACGTATCGGCAACGATCTGACGCTGCACAACCAAGCCGGCTAGGCGAGCCGCCAGAGCTTGCGGGCATTGGCGGACAAGAGCCTGTCGCGCTCCGCAATGCTGCAGCCCGAAAGCAGCGCGTGGGTCGCCGCCACCCAGGTCGACAGGCCGCCGCCAAGCGTACAGACAGGCCAATCGCTGCCCCAGACGACGCGGTCCCAGCCGAATTCACCGATTGTATGTTCGACATAGGGCCGCAATATCTCGGCCGTCCAGCTGCCGGGATCGGCATAGGCGACGACGCCGGAAATCTTGGCCATGACATTCGGGCGTCGCGCGATCTCGCTCATATGCTCACGCCATGGATGCTCGGCATTGCCCTTGATGTCGGGAACACCGCAATGGTCGAGGACGAACTGCACATCGGGCGCTAGGTCGGCAAGCGCGATCGCCTTCGGTATCTGATGCGGCAGCACGACGAGATCGAAGGTCAGGCCGGTGCCGCCGAGCCGCTTGATGTTGTCGCGGAACAGCGCGCCTTCCGATAGCTCGTCGGGCACGACATGGAGGACACGGCGGAAACCCTTGACGAAGGGATTTTCCTCCTGGCGTGCGAGATAGGATCGAAAATCCTCCTCCTCCGGCCGGCAGGAGGCGATCGCCCCGACCAGCACGCTGCCGGGCTGTCGCGACAGCCCTTCGACACGACCGGTTTCAGCCTCGATGTCGGCCGGATCGACGTCCACTTCCATGTGCAGCGCCTGCTCGACGCCGACACGGCGAGCCTCCACGGCGTATTCCTCGTAGGAAAAATCGCGGTTGAGGGCCGGCACACCTGCGAGCCAGGGATAGCGCAGCACCGAGCGGTCTATGAGATGCAGATGAGTGTCGATGATCATGATGGCGTATCCTTTAGGCTCGCAACACTATCTCGCTGAAAAATTCATTATTCAAATAGGAAATTACGACGATTGAGGTACGTCCGAACCGGCCAATCGCGACAACCGAGTCGCTGCGCCCTGCAGCAACTGGATCGTGAGTGTGATGTCAGGCGCGGCCGCCGCATTGACGAGGGCGATATAAGGAATGGTGAGGGCCGCGATGGCGCGGCCATCCGGTCCCAGCACCGGTGTCGAAAGGTTGTAGACGCCGGCCGTCTGCATCGAGGCCATCATCTCGTAGCCGCGGTCGCGAACCTGGTCGAGCCGGGCAAAGAACTCGGCCGGCTGCGCTGCCTTGTCGGTGCTGCGGACGTGCTCGGAGATCATCATCTGCCGTTCTTCCTGTGACCGGAAGGCCAGCAGAACATGTCCCGAACCAGTGTCGAACAGGCTGATATGGGAGCCGACCCGGATCGAGATGCCCCAATAGTTCGGGGCCTCCTGCTGAGCGATGACAACAGCAGAACCGCGATCAAAAACAACAAGTTGGTTTGCCTGCTGCGAAGTTTCGGCTAGTTCGCGCATCACCGGCGTGGCGTAGGAAACCAGTCGCCGCACCGGGGCATGCAGTTGCGCCAGCCCGAACAGCTTCAGCGTCAACGAATAACGATCGCCGTCCAGCCTGGTGACATAGCCGCGACGCACCAGCCGGTCGAGCATGCGGTAGAATTCATTGGGGCTGCGATCGAGTTTCTTGGCGATTTCAGCCTGGGTGAGACCGCCGTCCACGCCGGCCAGCAATTCCAGGATGTCGAGCCCCTTGTCCAATGCCGGGGCGCGATAGCGCTCGTCTTCGCTGTCATCCATGGCCTATCCCTCCAGTGAATTCTATTCTTCATATACGCAGGACGTGGCCGGCAGAAACAAATTTCGCCTTGACGTTCCCGTGAATGTTTTGTTTGTATATGAATGTGACGTTTCTTGTAGTTTGATGAGTTCCGGTCACCGCCGGCAGCGCTGCCGGTGTCCGTCAGATCGAACTGCCGATCACAGTCACCGAACCGCTCGGCAACGAGACGCTGGTGTTCGTCGAATTCAACAGCAGCGATTGGGGTTCGCGTATGCTGAACCCCAGACCGCTGAAGCCGGGCGAGCGGGTCGCCATGAGCCTCGACATGTCGCAGCCGCATCTGTTTGCCGCCGAGACCGGAAAGACATTTCGGAGCTGAAGGCATGGCTAGAATCGAGAAGGTCGAACTGCGGATGGTGGACCTTATACCTGCGCTGTTCAGAACGGCAGATATGTCGAGTACATTCCGCAACTCGACCAGTTGACCGGCAAGCATATGCGCATCGAGGATGGCCAGGCGCTGGCGCCCGACGAACCGGGCATCGGCGTCGACTGGGACTGGGATGCGGTGAAGGCCATGAGCATCGCCGAAATTCACCACGGCGATCAGCAGATAGGGAGACGGGCATGCAGCGGATGGGGATGGTGCTGGGGCTGAAGCCGGAAAAGGTCGAGGAGTATGTCCGTCTTCACGCCGCCGTCTGGCCTGATGTGCTGACCATGATTTCGGCCTGCAACATTAAGAACTACTCGATCTACCTGAAGCGGCCGGAGAACCTGCTGTTTTCCTATTTCGAATACCATGGCACCGACTATGCGGCCGACATGGCCAAAATGGCGGCCGACCCGAAAACCCAGGAATGGTGGGCCGTCTGCATGCCTTGCCAGGAGCCATTCGCGACCCGCAAGGAAGGCGAATGGTGGGCAGCGATGGACGAGGTCTTCCATCATGACTGAAGGCGGTTTCGACCCTGCCTCGCTCGTCCAGGCCTGGCACAAACCCTCGGCGCCCCGTCCGATCGTCACCTTCGGCGCGGGATCGATCGTCGGCGACGCGCATTTCCCGGCCTATAGGAAAGCCGGCTTCCCGGTCGCCGGCCTCTACGATCCGGACCAGGCCAAGGCGCACACCCTGGCCGAGAAATGGGACGTGACCATGTTCCGCTCGATTGAAGAAGCGGCCGCCGTCGAGGATGCGATCTTCGACCTCGCCACGCCGCCCGGGCGGCACGCCGAGATCCTGAAGGCTCTACCCAATGGCGCGGTCGCATTGATCCAGAAGCCGCTGGGCAACTGCCTCGGCGAGGCAACAGAAATCCTCGAAATCTGCCGCGCCAGGAGGCTCAAGGCGGCCGTGAACTTCCAGTTGCGCTTCGCGCCGATGATGCTGGCGCTCAAGGATGCCATCGCCAAGGGCTGGCTCGGCGAGATCGTCGACTTCGACGCCTGGCTGGCGCTGGCGACACCATGGGAGCTCTGGGAGTTCCTGCTCAAGGCGCCGCGCGTCGAGATCGCCATGCATTCGATTCACTACCTCGACCTGATCCGGCAATTGCTCGGCGACCCCAGAGGCGTGCACGCCAAGACGCTTGGCCATCCCAACCATGCGGTGGCGCAGACGCGCACCAGCGCCATTCTCGATTATGGCGACACTGTGCGTTGCGCGCTGTCGATCAACCACGACCACAAGTTCGGCCGCCGGCACCAGGCCTGCGAGTTCCGCATCTGCGGCACCGAGGGCGCTGCCTATCTCAAGCTCGGCCTCAATCTCGATTATCCACGCGGCGAGCCGGATGTGCTGGAGATCCATCCGAAAGGCGGGACGGACTGGGTCGCCGTGCCATTGGCCGGCGAGTGGTTCCCCGATGCCTTCGTCGGCCGTATGGCCAATGTCCAGCGTTTTGCGGCCGGCGAGGACGCGACGCTGATCAGCCCGGTCGAGGATGCCTGGAGCACGATGGCGCTGGTCGAGGCGGCCTATCAGTCGAGCGCAACGCCGGCGACGCCGATCGCGGAAAGACCCTGATGGAACAGATCCAGTACTTCGAAGACTACGAGATCGGTTCGTCGCGCCTCACCAGCGGCCGCACCATCACGGAGACGGACTTCGTCGTCCATGCCGGCCACACCGGCGATTTCTTCCCGCACCACATGGACGCCGAGTTCATGAAGACGACGCCGTTCGGCCAGCGCATCGCCCACGGCACGCTGGTGTTCTCGGTCGGCGTCGGGCTGACGGCAAGCGTCGTCAACCCGGTCGCCTTTTCCTATGGCTACGACCGGCTGCGCTTCATCAAGCCGGTGTTCATCGGCGACACGATCCGCACGCGCACCACCATTGCCGCCAAGGAAGACGATCCCAAGCGGCCAGGCTCAGGACGGGTAATCGAGCGTTGCGAGGTGATCAACCAGCATGGCGACGTCGTCCTGGCGGCCGACCATATCTACATCGTCGAACGCCGCGACAGGTCGCAGCAGGCTTGAATGCGCCCCATGCACGCTTCCGTCGGGAATTGATCAGCCGCCGCTCCCGTCTTCGTCAGAATTGGTCCTGAGCTATTCGAAAGAATAGGTGAAACCTCCTTCGGAGGCTCCAACCGTCACCTTCGTCATCTTTTCACCCTCGAGCGACCGGTTCAGCACCCCCCGGCTCAATTCCGGCAGAAGCGTGTTTGTCAAAATAGCGTCAATCATTCGCCCTCCGGATTCGATCTCGGTGCAGCGGGCCTTGACGAGATCCATGACACCGTCACCGATCACCAGTTCGGCATCGTTGGTTTCCCGCAACCGACGAGCGATCTTGGCGAACTGATGGCGGGTGATCGCTTCGATCATCGTGTCCGAAAGCGGGTAGTAAGGAATGGTGACGACGCGGCCGAGGAAGGCCGCCGGGAACACCTTCAGCAGCGGGCTGCGCAGGGCGGTGTCGAGATCGTCGAGCCCGGCGCGCACGGTGCCGTCCCTCGTCCGGTCCATGATGACCTCGGAGCCGACATTGGAAGTGAGCAGGATCAGCGTATTCTTGAAATCGATCCGGCGGCCCTCGCTGTCGTCCATCATCCCCTTGTCGAAAACCTGGAAGAAGATTTCATGCACGTCCGGATGCGCCTTCTCGACCTCGTCGAGCAGGATCACCGAATAGGGCTTGCGGCGGACCGCCTCGGTCAGGATCCCGCCCTTGCCGTAGCCGACATAGCCGGGTGGCGCGCCCTTCAGGGTAGAGACCGTATGCGCCTCCTGGAACTCGGACATATTGATCGAGATGAGGTTCTGTTCGCCGCCATAGAGCGTTTCGGCCAAGGCCAGCGCAGTTTCGGTCTTGCCCACGCCCGAGGGCCCGCAGAGCAGGAACACGCCTACCGGCTTTTCCGGAGCGCCCAGCCCCGCCCGGCTGGTCTGGACGCGCCTGGCGATCATCTCCATGGCATGATCCTGACCGACCACGCGTTCGGACAAGGTGGTGGCCAGCCGCAGCGCCTTTTCGGTCTGGCTCGACAGCATCCTGCCAGTGGGGATGCCAGTCCAGTCCTGAACCACGGCCGCCACCGCATTGCGGTCGACCGACGGCAGGATCAGCGGCGTCTCGCCCTGCGCCTCGGAAAGTTCAGCCATCAGTTCGCGCAGCCGTGCGAGATCAGCGGCCGGATCGGTCGGGGGAGGATCGGTGCTCGCTGTTGCCTTCACCTCGGTCGCAGGCGTTTCGCTCTCAGACACTTCGGTCTCGGTTGCATCCGGGCCTGCTGTTGCGGTGGCCACCTCCTCCGTCGCCACTTCATCGAGCGGCACTCCCTCGCCGCGCAGCCTTGCGCGCAGTTCGAGTATGTCGGCAACCAGCGCCTTTTCCCGCTCCCAACGTGCTTGCGCGGCGGCAAGGGTACCTTCGGTTTCGGCAAGTCCCGCTTCGACCCGGGCCTGCCGATCGGTCACCTCGATGCCGATCGCGGCCTCGCGGCCGATGATGCCGCGCTCGACATCCAGTGCCTGGCGACGGCGCAGAATATCCTCGACCTCGGCAGGGGTGGCATGCTGCGAAATGGCGACACGGGCGCAGGCGGTGTCGAGAAGGCTCACCGCCTTGTCCGGCAATTGCCGCGCCGGGATGTAGCGATGCGACAGGCCGACCGCCGCCTCGATCGCCTCATCGAGTATCTGCACCTTGTGGTGTTGCTCCAGGACGCCGGCCACACCGCGCAGCATGAGAACGGCCACCGCCTCGGACGGCTCGTCGATCTTGACCACCTGGAAGCGGCGCGTCAGCGCCGGGTCTTTCTCGATGTGCTGCTTGTATTCGGCCCAGGTCGTTGCCGCGATGGTGCGAAGTTCGCCGCGCGCCAGCGCCGGCTTCAGCAGGTTGGCCGCATCGCCCGTTCCAGCCGCGCCGCCCGCGCCAATCAAGGTGTGGGCTTCGTCGATGAAGAGGATGACCGGGGTTTCGGACGATTGAACCTCATCGATGACGGCCTTCAGCCGTTTTTCGAATTCACCCTTTACGCTTGCACCCGCCTGCATCAGTCCGACGTCGAGCATGCGCACGCTGACGCCTTGCAGCGTGGGCGGCACGTCGCCCTCGGCAATGCGCAGGGCAAAGCCCTCGACGACGGCCGTCTTGCCGACGCCGGCCTCGCCGGTCAGGATCGGGTTGTTTTGCCGGCGTCGCATCAGGATGTCGACAATCTGCCTGATCTCCGGATCGCGGCCGACGACCGGGTCGATCTTGCCGTCGCGGGCACGCTGGGTCAGGTCGGTGGCATATTTCGCCAGCGCCGAGTCCCCGCCCGGCGCCCGCCTGGGCGTCTCGGCGGCAGGCGCTGCGGCGGGTGCGCCAGCTTCGAGCGACCCCTCCACCACGTCGGCGAACCGCGCGATAACCCCGTCGGCGTCGATCTTGTCGAATTCGCCGCTGATCTTCGACAGCAAGCCTTCCAGCACCGGCGTCTTCAGGCAAGCAAGGATGATATGGCCGCTGCGGACCTCCTCGACGCTGAATTCCAGCCCCGCCAGGTTCCAGCCTTCCTGGATGGCGTGGAAGATATGGTCGGAGAATTCCTCGATCGAGGTGGCGCCGTAGGGCAATTTGTCGACGGCGCGGGTCATATCGGCCGTTAGCCGGCTCGCATCCACTCCCGCATCGGCAAGTATCATTTGCACATCCGAGCGGTCGGAAAGCACCAGTTGCTCGATGAAGTGGACGAGTTCGACGTAAGGATTGCCGCGCAGCTTGGCGGCGTCGGCCGCAGCCTTGAAGGCCCGCAGACAGACAGGATTGAGCTTGCCGACCAGTTCCTTGCGCTTGAAACTCTGCGATGACCGGCGCTGTTCCATTGAACCTGCTCCTGAAATCTGCCAGCCAACAACCTGCCACATTAGTGGCGACTTGACAAAGCGCATGATGGATAAGCGCTCGGCCGCCGGCCCGGCCGGCTTCCGTTTCGCGGATAAGTCCCACATTCGGATCGCAGACAACCACGGAATTGCCGGCGTCTATGCGATGAATTTCACATACAGGCCTCGTCGGTCACGCCACTGATCCCAGCGCTCAAGATTGGGTTGCGGACTTCTGTTAACTTTTAAGCAGCAACTAAATTGTGGTAAAGTGACGCAGTGTGATACCGTAGCGTCACGCGTGGTTTCAGGGCTGCCCGCTGGGGGTTTGTGTGATTGATCTCGCACTCTGGCTTGCTCCTCTCGACGGTGAAAATCCGTCCGGGAAGGATTTGCGCAACGATCCCGCTTTCCACGAGCTGGAGCGGCTCACCGAGCCCCAGGTCAAGGTCGTCCATGACGGCAACAATAAGCCCGCCTCGCAAAGCACCATACCGGTCGACTGGCCCGCCGTTCTCGGCAAGGTAGAGGAACTGCGCGCGCATGGCCGGGACCTGCGCTTGCTTGTCCTTGTCGCGCGCGCGCTGGCCAATGAAGAAGGCCTGGCCGGATTCGCGCAGGGCCTGACCCTGATTGCGAAGAGCTTCGACCAATATTGGGAAACCATCCATCCGGCGTTGCGGCCGAACGCTGCGCCACGCGATGCGGCCTTGCGGCGTCTCAACGCCCTCGCAGACCTCCAGAATGACCAGGACGGACTGCTGGCGGACCTGCGGCTAAGGACGTTCTTCGCGCCGCGCGCGATCGGACCGATCACCGGACGCGATCTGGAAAAGGGCGCGCTCGACGAGCGTGTCATGCTCCAGGAAGCCGCTTCGGGACTGAACGCGGCTGAAAAGGCGGCGCTGGCCAGCGCCCACAGCCAGCTTCTGAACCGGGTACGCGCCGGATGCGCGGCACAGGCGGACCAGGCCAATGCGGAGATGGTGTCGCTCCTCGCCGACGCCCGGGCAGCGATCGCCGCCCTCGATGCGGTCGAGACAGCGCTCAACGCCCACCTTGAGGGCAACGGCGGCGCCACTGCCCCGGAATTAAGGCGGTTTCTGCAGCGTCTGCTGACGACGCTCGAGCGGAATTCGGCCCCCGATGCTGCAACGAACGGCGCGGCGAAGTCTCCTCCCTCCCCCGCGGAACCGGCAACGCCTGCTCGAAACGGTCATGGAGCCGATACGATGGCAAGTATGGCAAGCTACGCGGAGTCCGGCAGCAGCGGCCTGCCCGACCGGATCTCGTCCCGCGACGACGTCGTCAAATGCCTCGACCTTGTCGTCGCCTTCTACGACCGCACCGAACCGTCGAGCCCGATCCCGCATCTGGCCCGGCGCGTACGCCGGATGGTTCACATGGATTTTGTTGAACTGATGGAAGATCTCGCCCCTTCGGGGCTGAAGGAATTCCGGCTCCTGGCCGGCGTTCCCGATGCCAAGAAGGCCGCTCAGAAGGATGAAAGGTAGCAACACATGCCAGCCGAAAGCAAAGCGAAGGTCATCGAACGAAATCGCGCGCCGCGGGTGCAGATCGCCTACGACGTTGAAACCTACGGCAGCCCGACGACAATCGAATTGCCGTTCGTCATGGGGGTGATGGCCGATCTTTCCGGTGCCTCGCAAACCAAGGAAGCGTCGAAATCGGTACTCGACCGCGCTTTCGTCGAGACCGACGCGAACCGCTTCCCCAAGTTCATGGAAGCGCTGGGGCCGCGGGTGAAGGCGCGGGTGAAGAACACGCTCCCGCAGGCCGAAGGCCAGGAGCGCGACGAGGAACTGGCGCTTGACCTCACCTTCACCAAGATGGGCGATTTCGCCCCGGACAAGATCGCGGAGCAGGTTCCGCAACTGGCCGAGATCCTCAAAATGCGTCGTCAGCTCGAGGAACTGCTCGGCTTCATGGATGGTCGTGTCGACGCCGAAAAGCGCATCGCGCAACTTCTGAACAACGAGCCGCTTCTCGGCAAGATCGCCAACCAGGCACTATCCGACGACGACAAGGCTGGGGAGTAAGTCATGGCCGAACAGCAAAAAACCGCAGCCGTCACCGCTGAGGCGGAAGCAATAGACCTCGGAGAATTCAGCGGGCTGCTGGAGAAGGATTTCAAGGTCAAGAAGGACGACAGCGAGAAGCTGCAGCAACTCGTGCGCAACCTTGCACTGGCCGCGCAATCCCGTTCCGACACCACGACCATTTCGTCCAATGCGATCAAGTCGATCAAGTCGCTGATCGCAGGCATCGACAAGATGCTGACGACGCAGGTCAACGAGATCCTGCACGCGCCGGAAGTGCGCGAGATGGAGGGCACGTGGCGCGGCCTCTGGTATCTCATCAACAACACCGAGACGGATCAGAAGCTGAAGATCCGGGTGATGAACATTTCCAAGGAGCAGCTCGCCGACACGCTTGAAGACTATGAAGGCCAGATGTGGGATCAAAGCCCGATCTTCAAGAAAGTCTATACGGACGAGTATTCGATGCTTGGCGGCGAGCCGATCGGCTGCCTGGTCGGCGCCTACGAATTCTCGAACCATCCGCGCGACGTCGGCCTGTTGCGCAACATGTCCGGCATCTGCGCCTCGGCGCACACGCCGTTCATCGCGGCCGCCTCGCCACGCCTGTTCCGGATGGACAGCTGGCAGGAACTGCCGAACCCGCAGGACCTGCAGATGATCGTCTCCAATCCTGCCTATGCCTCGTGGCAATCGCTGCGCGAGAGCGAGGACGCGCGCTATATCGGCCTGACCATGCCACGGGTGCTGGCGCGACTGCCGTATGGCACGGATACCGTTCCGGTTAAGGGCTTCACCTTCGAGGAAGAGGTACAGGCCGATCACAACAAATACGTTTGGATGAACGCCGCATTCCCGATGGGCGTCAATATAAACCGCAGTCACAAGCTCTATGGCTGGGGTACGCAGATACGCGGCGTCGAGAACGGCGGCACGGTGATAAACCTGCCTGTGCACAGCTTCCCGACCGACGACGGATCGATCGCGATGAAGTGCCCGACGGAAGTCGCCATCGACGACCGGCGCGAGGCGGAACTGGCCAAGCTCGGCCTGATGCCGATCCTGCACCGCAAAAACACCGATCTCGCTGCTTTTATCGGCGCGCATTCGTTGCAGGACGACGAGACGCGCGCCGGGCGGCTGGTCGATCCTGACGCCCAGTCGAACGAACGGCTGAGCGCCAATCTGCCCTATCTTTTCCCGGTCTCGCGCTTCGCGCATTACCTCAAGGCGATCGCGCGCGACAAGATAGGGTCATTCAAGGAGCGCTCGGACATGCAGATCTGGCTGACCGAGTGGATCAACCGCTACGTGCTGGCCAACCCGGCTTTCGCCGACGACAAGGCGCGCGCCAAGCGCCCGCTTGCCGCCGCGGAGGTCCAGGTGGACAGCGTCGAGGGGCGGCCGGGCTATTACAATGCCCGCTTCTATCTACGCCCGCACTACCAGTTGGAGGGCATCAACGCCTCGCTCCGGCTGGTGTCGGAACTACCGTCCGTGAAGACTTGATTTGCAGCAACATCATCTTGTTTTGATTGAAAGCGGTGGAGAAAGACAATGCCCACAACAGTGAAGATCGATGGCTTTTTAAAGGTTCCGGATATCAAGGGCCCAAGCGTTCGCGACGGCCACGAAGATGAAATCGAAGTCCACGGTGTCGATTACAAGATAGTCGCGCCTTACGATCCGAATTCGCTCTCGCGTCGCGGTCGTGTGTCCCTCGGCATGATCAAGTTCACCAAGCACTATGACAAGTCGTCGCCTTATTTGAAAAAGGCGCTGTTCGACAACAAGGCGCTGGACGAAGTTGTGTTCTCCGCACGCCGGACCATCGATGGCGAGACCAGCGACTACCTGGTCGTCACCCTGACCGATGCCTCGATCATGGAATACGACATGTCGCAGGCCGAGGACGAGGAAGACCTGATCCAGGAGGAGGTCAGCTTCGCCTACAAGAAGATCAAGTTCGTCTATGACAAGGACGACGAAATCGAAATGGATGTCTATGTCGGCAAGTGAGGCTCGGCGGTCCGGCGCCGACAAGCTGCAGGTTACCGGCAGTTCGCGGGCGAAACGCGAAGCGGTCCAGCCCTCTCTCTGGGACCGCCTCGTCAACGACCTGCCGGGCGTGACCTCGGAAATAGACGGGCTGCGCCAGGTCTTGCACGACGAGCTTGGCGCGGACCGGCTGGACATCCTTGTTGCGGGAACCCCGCGGGTCATCGACGCCGACGCCGAGCTCACATCCGATCAGAAGCAGCGCCTGCACCGCCTGATCTTTCAAACCCAGCATCGTGCGGAGATCGAAAGCCGTGGCGTGGTCGTATCGGCCCGTGTCCTCAGGGAGGCCGTGCGTCGCGACATCGAGGCGCTCTTCAACACCGAGCGCTTCGAGGCCATTCCACTTCTTTCCGATCTCGAAAGCGAACAGGCCGCCGACAATCCGCCGTCGCTTGCCGATTTTCCCGAGGTTCGCCGAAGTGTAGTCAATTACGGCGTGCCTTCGTTTTCGGGTCGTTCCTCCCGCGACTTCGATCGCGAAACCCTGGCGCGCGAGATCCGTTCCATCCTCGCCACGTTCGAGCCACGTCTCAAGGAAAGCGCAACGAAGGTTACGGTGACCCTTGGCGACAAAACCGTGGGCCTGAAGATCGAGATAGACGCTGTGCTGATCATGACGCCGACGCCGGAACGCATGCGGCTGCGCACCACGATCAATCTCGATAACGGCTTGGCGCGGACCGAATTTAGGGAAGCCTGAGAGATGGATCGGGTCTTCGTAGAATATTACGAGGAGGAACTGACCCATATCCGTGCACTTGCGGCGGAATTTGCCGACATGCATCCGGCTGTGGCGCGCAATCTTTCACTCGATACGGTCCCGTGTCCGGATCCGTATGTCGAGCGGCTGCTTGACGGCGTTGCCTTCCTCGCCGCGCGCACCCGGCTGAAAGTCGATGCGGAGCGCTCGCGGTTTTCACGCAGCGTGCTCGATGTCCTCTATCCCGATCTGGTTTCACCGGCGCCGGCAACGGCGATGGCGGTGCTGAAACCCGGCCAGCAGGTCCAGTCGATGATTGCCGGCCATGTCATCAAGCGCAACACGCGGCTGGTTTCCAGCCTGCAACCCGGCCTGTCGACGCGCTGCACATTCACCACCGCGCAGGAAATGACGCTGTGGCCGATAGCCATCACTTCGGTCGGCTATTTTCAGGATCGCAGCGCGCTGGCGGCGGCAGGCATAACGCCGATCGGCGGTGTGGGCGGCGAGGCAGCGCTCCGCATCACGCTGGCTCGAACCGGAAAGGGCAAGCTCAACGAATTGGCGCTGGACCGGCTTGATCTCTATTTTGCCGGGCGCACCAAGGCGCCGCTGCTGTTTGACGCGATTTTTGGCGCCTGCTCGGCGGTCGGTGCACGCGCGGAAGGCAAGACCAACCCGCTATCGCCTTTGCCGGAACCCGAAATGGTCGGCATCAGCGACGACGAGGCCCTGATGCCTCGTACCCGTCCGACATTCGAGGGGTATCGACTGCTGCGCGAATATTTCATGATGCCCGAGCGCTTCCACTATGTGCGGATTTCAGAGCTGCAACCCGTCCTGCGCAAATGCGAGGCCGGGATAGAGATCATCTTCATGTTCCGGCGTCCGGTGGCCGAGCTTGCCGACCTGACACCGGCCGATTTCGAACTGTTCGCAACGCCGATCATCAACCTCTTCGAGCGTGAGTGCAACGTCATCGAACTCGATCCTCGCAAGACGCGGCAAGTACTGCATGCCGACCGCACGCGGGCGCGGGACTTCGAGATCTATCGGGTCACCCGCGTCGAGGATGCCGACACCGAGGGGAACGATGCCGAAATCCCGGAACTCTTCAGCCTCGGTCAAAACCGCGGCAGTGGCTGGGTCTACTCCACCGAACGGCGCCCTCGCCGGGCCACCGAGGATGAACGGCGCGACGGCCTGACCCGCACCTCATACACCGGGGACGATGTCTTCCTGTCGATTTCCCGTCCGCTTGGAAGCCCGCCGAACCGTCCGCTGAAGCGGGTCGACATCATGGCGCTTTGCACCAACCGCGATCTGCCGATCCTCGACGACAATCCCACCTTGACGCTGGAGACAGGCGATCCCGTCGAGACGGTCAGGCTCCTGGGCGCATTGCGTTCACCGCAGCCGGCCATTCCTGCGGCGCTGCCGGCGGGCGCCGAAGGCGAATCCCGCGCCGACAATCTCGCCTGGCGTCTCGTGGCGCAACTCGCGCTCAACTTTCTCAGCCTTGCCAAGGAAGGTCGCGGCCTGGATCCGCTGCATGCGCTGCTCGATCTTTATGCCGACCGGGGCGATCCGAGCCTCGCCCGCAACGTGCACTCGATCGTTCGCATTGACTCGCGGTCGGTCATCGAGCGGCTGCAGATCGATGGGCCGATGTGCTTCGGACGGGGCACGGAAGTGACGCTGCATGTGGACCAGTCGGTCCTGGCGGGGCAAAGCACATTGCTGCTTTCGGCCCTGCTGGCGCGACTGTTTGCCCGTCACGCCGGAATAAACGGCTTTGTGCGGACCCGTACGCGGCTGCTGCAGAAGCAGGAGGATGTGCCATGGCCGATGACGCCCGGCAATCGCTACCTGATCTAGACACATTCGACCTGGACCGGGCCGAGGGGCTGTCAGAATCGTTCGACTTCTTCGAGCTGCTGCGCCGGCTCGAACGGAGGGGCGGTCTGTTCGGCTATTCCGGCCAGCCGGATCGCGAACCGGCAAGGCTCGGGCAGCATGTGCGTCTCAGCTTTACCGCCAAGGACGTGGTTGAGTTCCGCGACGCGAAGGACAAGACGCCGGGGAACGCCAAGTCCTCGGGGAACGACAGGGCGCCGGCCCGGGTCACGGTTGCAAATATCGGGCTGATGGGACCGGAAGGCCCCTTGCCGCTGCATCTGACGCGTTGGGTGCTCGATCGCCTGTCGCAGCGCTGGTTCACCGGCGTAGACGCGCGGCAGACCAGCGACACGACCTTCGTGGATTTCGTCAACATTCTTCAGCACCGCATGATTGCCCTGTACTATCGGGCCTGGGCGGATGCTCATCCTGCGGTGCAGGTGGAACGCGCGGTCGGCGGCCGCGTTCGCGCCATGCTTGAAGCCATGGCGGGGATCGGCCTGCCTGGCACTGGGAATCCCGATCTCGACACGGTGAAGCTTCGCCAGGCCGCTTCGCTCGCCAGTCAGGTCGACGGCCCGGAGCGCCTGACGCTGTTTCTGGCGGAAGCGTTCAAGGTGCCGGTCCAGCTCAAGGAATTCGTCGCCGCGTGGATAACCATACCAGCCCCGCTCCAGACGCGCCTTGCCAAGGCTTACGCCGCGCTCGGTCGCGGGGCGACGATCGGCCCACGCGTTTTCAGTCGCCAAAACAGGATCGAACTCCGCGTCGGCCCGCTCGGATATGAGGACTTCAAGGCGTTCCTGCCGGGTGGCCAGAGCCTGAAGTTATTCAAGCAGGCTGTCCGCGACATGGTCGGGGAATCGCTCGACGTCGATCTGCGGATCGTGCTCGCGCGCGATGCCGTGCCGCCGCCGCGTATCGGAGCAGTACAGCTCGGCCGGACCGCCTGGCTTGCGCGCCCCCCCGAAAGGGGAGATGCTGACGATATGCGGCTGCGGACGATCGTCGGATGGCGGCCGGAATTGGCGGAGGTCGCGGCATGAGCCTGCTGCTGACGCTGGAGCAAGGACCCCGTACCCAGGCGGTTAGGCAGACCCGGCTGGACGAGGGTGAGCTGGTGATCGGCCGCAGCGCGGACGCGGGCTGGCAGATCGACGATCCCGACATGTTCGTTTCGCGCGCCCATTGCAAGATCACCGGCGGGCGGGACGGATATTTCGTTACCGATACATCGAGCAGCGGGCTGTTCATCAACGACTCCAACAGTCCGCTCGGCGCTGGCCAGTCCGCGCGGCTGCAAAGCGGCATGCGGCTCAGACTGGGCGACTATGTCGTATGCGTCGACCTGCAGTCGCCGGTAGCCCAGGCACCGGCAAGCAGTCAGTCGGTCGCGGAACGCCCGCCGCCGGCGTCTCGTGTACCGATCAGCATCGGTCACGACGACTTTTTTTCAGCCAAGGTCGAAGAGGAGCCACGGCGACCGAGGCCGGCCGATCTGCCGAACCCGTTCGAGCAACCGGCGCCAGGAGCGTTCGAACGTGCCAACCAGCGCAGTTCGCCTGCCTTCGACGACCCCTTCAGCCTCGACCCGGTATCAACGCCCGCGCCGAAAGGCGCTGCCTATCCCGAACCACGTGGTGCGCCGGGCTCCGCTGACCCATTCAGCCTGGATCCGGTGCCTTCCCGCAACGGTGCAACCGAGTCCGTTCCAGGAAAGTCATCCGAATTCGATGACGATTTTGGTTTCGAGCCGGCCGCGACGCCCGATTTGAAAAACGGCGCCGGCCCGTCCGGTCAACGAGAACGCGCCGCCGTAAGGCCGCAATCCGCCAATCCGTGGGACCTGCCCGCGCAGCCGGCTGAGGCGCCTCCTCAACCAAGAACGGGCGCTGCCGCCAAAGCTGCCCGGCCGGCAGCGGCGGGGCTCAATGACATGGCGCTTCGCACGGCATTCCTGCGCGGCTTAGGCATTGAGGAAGCCGATTTTCCAGGGCGCGACACCGCTGCGGAAATGGAGAAGTTCGGCCGCGAATATCGGCTGATGATGGAAGGCCTGATGCAGCTTCTGCGCAAGCGAGCCGAGGAAAAGGGAAGCGCCCGTGTCGCCCAGACGATGGTCGGAGCCTCGGAGGTCAATCCGCTCAAGTTTCTGCCGACGGTCGACGACGCCATCGTGACCATTATCGCCGAGCGCAGCCCCGGATTTCTCGCTGGCGAAGCAGCAATCGCCGACGCGGTCCGCGACCTCGCGCAACATCACGTGCGCGCCTGGCGCGGCGTGCAGACCGCCTTGCGGCGGATGATTGACCGTTTTGACCCGGCGGCGATCGAGGAAGAGCTGAAATCGAATTCGGCGATCGGCACCCTGCTTTCAGGCGGGCGTGGCGCCAAGCTGTGGGAGCTCTACCAGAAACGCCATAGTGAAATCGCCCAGAGCGCGGAAACGAGTTTCCTTGGCGAAATCGGTGCTGATTTTCGGGACGCATATGAGGAGGAGTGAGACATGATCGATCGACGCGAATTCATTGTTGCCCTCGGCGCGACAGGGCTGCTTGCGGCTTGCAAGAGCGCCGGTCCGCCAAAGCCATCGGTTATCACGGTCAATGTGACAGGTGGTGCCGGCATGAATCCCGGGCCAGGCGGCGGAGACCGACCCGTGACGGTCCTGATCATGCGGCTGCGCAGCACCGGCAAGTTCAATTCGGCGGACTATTTCGCGCTGCAGGGCGATGCCGGATCCGCGCTCGGAGCCGACCTGATCGGTTCCGACACGATCTCGGTCGCGCCGGGAAAGACCGCGGCCAAGACCATCACCGTCGAGCCGGACGCGGCCGCACTGGGGTTCGTCGCCCTCATCCGCGAGCCTGGCGGGCGCAACTGGCGGACAACCAAGTCGGTGTCGGCGGGATCGACATTCACCATCAATGTAACGCTTGGCAGCGGTGGAATTTCCGCCTAGCGGCCAAGGCAAGGGGTGCTCGATGCAGAGAGTGGCGGCATGAGCGATGCAAACAGAGTGCTGTGGTCCGAAGGACTGTTTCTGCGGACCCAGCATTTCCAGCAGCAGGATCGTTTTTTCGAGGCGACTGTGCGCGGCGCTTTGCAGGCCGGGCAGTTGCACACGTTCGGCTTTCAGCAGCTGACGCTGGACCAGGCAATGCTCGATGCCGGCCAGGTCTCGATCCTGTCGGCACGGGGCATCTTTCCGGACGGGACTCCCTTTTCGATCCCGGACATGATGGACGCGCCGCGACCGCTGCTGGTGACGCCGGATACGGGCGCCGGAGCGGTGCTGGTCGCCTTGCCGCTCGAACCTCCCGGCGGCGTCGGCTTCGATCCGGCACACACGGCGTCCACCGGCGCGCGCTATCATGGGCGGATCGTTGCGGTGCGCGACGCCGTGCAGGGAGGTTCCGACCCCGAAGAGATCGAAATCGCCCGTCCGCAGGCGCTGCTGCTTGCCCCCGGAAAATCGGTTGGCGGTTACACCGCCCTGCCCATAGCCGAAATCAAGGGCGTTCGAGCCGATGGCGGGGTGTCCCTGGACGAGACGTTCCTGCCGCCGACCTTGGTTACCGGTGCCGTGGCCTGGTATCGGCAATTGCTTCTGGAAGTCGTTACCGGCCTCGACCAGATCGCCGAGGCGCATGGCAAGATGGTCATGGGTGGACCAGGGCGCAGCGTCGAAGATTTGTTGATGCTCAACCTTGCCAATGCGGCGCGTCCCCGACTGGCCCACATGCTGGCTCAGGATGTTTTCCATCCGGCCGAGCTTTATCTTGAGCTTGCCGGTCTCGCCGGCTCGATGGCGACTTATGGCTCCAGCGCGCGGCGGCTGGGCGAGTTGCCGGCTTACGATCACATGGCGCCTGGACCCGCATATTCGGCGCTGGCGGATGCCCTGCGTTCGCTTATCCTGAGCCTGCGCTACATCGAGCCGAAATCACGCGCCCTGCCCGTCATGCGGCATTCGACCAATGTCTGGAAAATCCGCATCGACAATCCGAAGCTCCTGGTGGCCAGCCGGATCGTCATCCGGGTCGGGTCCGAGCTGTCGGAGGACGCGCTGCGCAAGATATTCGTCAATCAGGCGACTGTCGGCGCAGCCGATCAGTTCGAGGGCCTGTGGAAGTCCCGCCTGCCCGGCATTCCGCTGAAACCGCTTCATTCGCAACCCCGTGAAATCCCCTACGATGGCGATCGGCTGTGTCTTGAGCTGGACCAGAAGAGCGAGCACTGGGCCTCGCTGCTCGATGCCCCTGGCTTCGTCATCGGCGTTTCGGGCGTGTTGCCGAGCGAGCCGCAGGTGGACTGCTACTCGGTGAACAGGTGAGATCATGAGCCGGGATGATCCTTTCGGACTGTCGGAGGATCGTGAACGCACTCGCATACGGCTGACCGGCGCGCCGATGCCGCGCCCGATGGCGCCACTCCTGCCAGGCGCTCCGATAAAGCGATCTCGCGCTCACCCGAACGCACTTGTCAACGCCTTCGCGCCCTTGCTCGAGTTCGCGCCCGAGCTTGAAAGCGCGCTGCCACCGGAGAATCCGGAAGCATTGCGCACCCGGTTGCTCGACGAACTGGTTCGGGCACGCGATACGGCGATGGCGGCGGGATCCTCGCTGGAGCGGGCCGATCAGGCAGCCTGGGTGGTGGCGGCGCTGCTCGACGATCTGGCGTTGAACACGCCATGGGGCGGTGCAAGCGCATGGCCGCGTCAACCGCTCGTGGTCATGCTGCGCGGCGATGTCGATGCCGGCACGCAGTTCTTCACCCGTCTCGACGAACTGGAGCGCCACCCGAACCGTGATCGCGAATTGCTGGAGCTGCAATATCATTGCCTGGCGCTCGGCTTCCGCGGCAAGTATCGCGTGCCCGGCCGGTCGGGCGACCGCTCGCTCAATGCCGTTCGCGTGGCGGCGGCACGCTTCCTGCGCGATGCCGACGCTGAAGGCGCGCCGCTGTCGCCGAACTGGAAAGGCGTGATCGCCTCCGACGAGCCGCAGCGCTTCATTGTTCCGATCTGGGTAATGGCGCTCGGCGCCGCTGTTGTCGCCACCGCTATCCATATCGGGCTCTCGATGGGGCTGAGCAGCCAGGCGGTCGAGCTTTCCGCCCTTGTCCGCGCGCTGCCGCCTCCCACCCGCGGTGATATCAGCCGCACGTCGCCACAGGTCGACGCGCCGCCGCCGGAGGCCGTGGATTTTGCACTGTTGCCGGAATTTCAGGCCGGGGCGCCGGCCAATCTCAGATCGGCCCTTAGAGGTACCGAGAGCGTTTCGCTGGCGAAGCTGGTCGTTCAGGCCTCCAACCCCGAACTGTTCCAATCGTCGCGAGCACAACTGACAGAAGGTTTCGAGCCCCTGATCGGTTCTATCGCCAAGGTGATCCTCGCCAATCAGGAACTGATCGGAAACATCACGGTGGTCGGTCACACCGACAGCGTTCCGCTGCAAAGCTCCAACCCGCTCTCCACCAACCAGCGGCTGTCCGAAGCGCGCGCGGCAACCATTGCCGACATGCTGGTCCAGAGCGGGGTGCCGCGGGACCGCGTTCGTTCCGAAGGCCGCGCCGCCACCGATCCCGTAGCCAAAGACAGCACACGCGAAGGCCGGGCCTTGAACCGCCGCGTCGAGGTGCTGGTCGAAAAGAGGCTGTGAGATGTTCATCCTGCGCTTCCTCTGGGCGGTTCTGACATCGCGCTGGCTGTGGACGCTGATCGGCATCACGCTGCTTTCCCTGGTTATCTGGGTGTTCGGCCCGATCGTCAGGGTCGGTGCTTACGAACCCTTCGCCTCGGAAACTGTGCGCATCGTCATTATTGCGCTGCTGGTCATCTTCTGGCTGATCTGGCTGATCGTCGCCCAGCGCCGGGCGATCCGCGCCAACCGCATGTTCATCGCCGAGATCGCCGCGCCAGTGGTGGAAAAGCCGCTTAGCCCGGGCGAGGAGAACGTCGCCGCTGTCGGTGCCAAGTTCGCCGAAGTGATGGCCGAACTGAAGCGCCGCAAGCTGGGCGGGCGCAAGTTCCTGCGTGAAATGCCCTGGTACGTGATCGTCGGGCCGCCGGCCACCGGGAAGACCACGGCCCTGCGGCAGTCCGGGCTGAACTTCCCGATCGATCTCACCGACGACCTGCAGGGGGTTGGCGGTACACGCAACTGCGACTGGTTCTTTTCGGAGAACGCGGTTCTGATCGACACCGCCGGACGTTATGTTCAGCAGGAGAGCCAGCCCGACGTCGATGCGGCGGAATGGCTGGGCTTCCTCGACCTTTTGAAGAAGCACCGGGGTCGCCGGGCGCTGAATGGGGTGATTGTCGCGCTATCGATCGACGTGCTTTCGGAGGGCGACGAAGCCATCAAGGCACATGGCCGCAAGATCCGCCGTCGGCTGGCAGAGCTCAACGACCGGCTCGAAATCCGCCTTCCCGTTTATCTGATGCTGACCAAGGCCGATCTGATCAAGGGTTTTGAAGCTTTCTTCGGCGGCCTGTCGACGGCCGCGCGCGAACAGGTGTGGGGGACGACCTTCGCGCTGGACGCGCGTGTCGACGCAAAGACCATAGAGCGGGAAATCGCCACCCTGGCCACGGAGCTCGAAAAGCGGCTGGTGCCGCGCCTGGAGGACGAGGACAAACTCGCCGCCCGCGCCGAGATTTTCCGGTTTCCCGCCCAACTCGCAAGTCTATCCGAACCAATCCAGGTGCTGATCGAGGCAATGTTCGGCGAAAGCCGGTACGAAGAGGCCGCCTGGCTACGCGGCCTCTATCTGACGTCGGCAACCCAGGAAGGCGCGCCCATTGACCGGCTGGCCGCGGCGCTGTCTTCTTCCTTCGGTCTTCCACCGCGACGGACCATGCCGGCGCAGCGTATCGAAAAACGCAGCTTTTTCCTGAAGAACCTGCTGACCGAGGTCATCTTCAGGGAAGCAGGCCTGGGGACGTTCGATCCGCTGGCACAGCGCCGCCGCGCCTGGATCTGGCGTGGCGCCGCCGCGGCATGTGCCGCCGCGGCGCTGTTGGCCGGCGCAATGTTCACCTGGTCCTTCTATGACAACCGCAATGCGATCACGGCGCAGGCGAGCCAGTTCGAGGCGCTGCAGACGCCGCTGACCTCGGCTGCGGCAAACCCGGCGTCGGTGGCGCAGCCGGCCATCGATGGCGCGCTCAATGCGATGACCGAGGTCGCCAATGCCCGGACACCACCGCCGAGCGGTGTCCAGGATTTGCTGGGACCATCGGCCTCGGCGGAACTGTTGCGGGCGCAGGCCGACACTTACGACCACGCCCTGCGCAACGTTCTCGAGCCGCATATGATCGCTCTGCTCGAGGCAACCATGTGGCGGCAGATCCGCGACCCGGATTTCATGCTGGGGGCGCTGAAGACCTATCGCATGATGACGGGCCTGTCACAGATGGATTCCGACTTCGTCCAGAACTGGTGGGTCAACGACTTGCCCGAATTCGCGCCGGCGGCGCCCTTCCCGACCGCCGACGCGGAAGAGCACCAGCTTGCCGCGATCCGCCGCATGGCGGTCGACGACAGCTATATCGCGCCGGATCAGGCCCTGGTTGCCGAGGCGCTGAAAACAGTCTGTACGATTTCGTTGCCGGCGCGTGCCTACAGGCAGTTGCTGGCCGACCCTGCGGTAGCCGGGCTCAAGGAATGGATCCCCGCGAATTTCGCCGGTCCCAATGGCGCCAAGGTTTTTGCGCGGCGTTCCGACAAGACGCTTCGCGTCGGCATTTCGGGAGCATTCACCTATTCCGGCTTCCATGATGCCATTCTCGACCGGGTCGAGGATGTCGCAGCCCAGGCGGCGCTGGATCGGGCCGTCTTCGCCGGAGGCTGTTCGGAGAATTCCGAAACCTCCGTCTCGGCGTTGTCCGAGGATATTCTGAAGCTCTATTACGAAGACTACATCGCGCAATGGGACAGTTTCCTGCGCGATATGAGGCTCGCGCCATTGACCGACCTGAATGTCGCCAGCGAGAATCTCAAGGATCTTTCAAGCGCCGATTCCGCGCTGAAACGCCTGCTTACGGCAGTCATTCAGGAGACAGACCTTACCCGATCCGATGAAGCGCCCGCCGATAACAAGGCAGCGGCCAAGACCGGCTCAAAGCTGCTGAGCAAACTCGGCAAGCTGGGCAAGGTCGTGAAGACAGGGGCGAAGCTCTTGCCGCGCGCGGGCTCCGCCGACCAGGTCGATATGACCGGCAGCCTTGTGGCCGAACACTTCAAGCCGCTCAAGGGTGCAATCGCCGAGGTTGACGGCCAGCCGCCCGCGCTCGACGCCGCGGTGGTGGCCCTGACCGCCCTGTCCAACGTGCTGCAGACGGTCACCGCCAATCCCGACCCCCAGGACGCCATCAAGAAGCAAGGCGGCCTCGCCGAGTTGACGGGAGCGGTCGCCAGGCAAGCGCAAATCCTGCCCGATCCGGTCGACGACTGGCTCGGCGGCATCGCCGGCGACACCAGCGGCCTGACGCAGAAGGCCGTCACCTCGGAGCTCAACGCCATCTGGCGCGCCGACATCCTGCCGTTCTGCCAGGCAGCGCTGAACGACCGTTATCCCTTCAGCCCCGAAAGCGCGGTCGACGTCAATGTCCGCGATTTTTCTCGTCTGTTCGGGCCGGCCGGAATGATCGACGCCTTCATCAACGATCACCTGATCAGCTATGTCGACACCGCCAGCCAGCCATGGAAATGGCGCGCCGATTTTGGCCTGGACGCTTCGGCTCTGGCGGCGTTCGAACAGGCCAGGCGGATCCGCGACGATCTCTTTCCCGGCGGTACGGGCCCGGTGATGAACTTCACGCTCGAGCCCAAGGATCTGTCTCCGAACGTCACACGCGTCACGCTCAATCTCGATGGCCAGAACCTCGTCTACTTCAACAATGCGACGCGCCCGCAGCCGATGACCTGGCCCGGCAAGGACGGCACCGGCGTCATCTCGCTTGCCTTCCAGCCGATCGACGGCTCGCCCGAAATCATGCTCAACGAGACCGGCAGCTGGGCATGGCTGAGGATGCTGCGCAGCGGCCGTTTCACCGGCACCTCGCTGTCCGATGTCTACAGCCTGCGATTGGGGACGCAAGGCATGTACGCCGACTTCGAGCTCAAGGCCGCAAGCGTCGAGAACCCCTACAATCTTCAGATGTTCAAGAAGTTCTCATGTCCGCCCCAGATATGATCCTGCCCGGCTTTTACGGCAAAATGCCTGCAACCGGCGATTTCGTCACGCGGCGGCTGCCGGGGGATTTTGTCCGCGTCTGGGACCGCTGGCTGGCGCAGCACATCGTCCCGCTGATGGGCCGAGAGGAGTGGCCCGGCAACACCGCGCTGCGCTTCCTGGCCGGCCGGGCTTCCTTCGGCGCATCGGCGGGCATCATCTTGCAGAGCGCCGACAGAGTGGGCAGACAATTCCCCTTGAGCATCATCGCGCGGCTTCCCGAAGCTCCGTTCCAGCTGGCTCATGCCGAAGAGTGGTTTGCCGAGATCGAAGAAGCGGCCATCGCCGCACTACACGGCGAGCTAACGCCCGACGAGTTGGACGCCATGCTGGCCGCACTGCCGGTACCGCCCGGGGAGCCGGGCACTGAGATCATTACCGACCTGGTGATGTGGACCGCGCATTCCGACATTTTCGATATCGATCCACAATCGCCTCAAGAGACGCTGGAGCAAATCTTGGCCGCCAGTTGGGAGACCAGTTGATGCAGGGGAATTTGACGACATCTAATAGCTGGAACGGACGCGGAGGCCGCGTAGGCAGGCTATCTCCAGGACACGGGTTATTCCAAGACAGTTGAAGGCTCGCCGTTTCACCATCGCGTAAGGATGCGTGGTTCCAAATGTGGATACTGTCCAATGAGACGCCATTTGCCGCCCAGGAAAGCTGGACGCGTGACGAGCGCGGCCATGAAATCTGGCTGGTCGCGATCAAGGCATCCTTCGAGATCGATCCCGATGGCAAGCAGCGGCTCTTGAAGGACCAGACGCCGGTGAACCTGGCACCCGTATACGGATCGGACCCCAATGAGCTTCTCGACGAGACGGACCTCAACCTGGAGAAGAAACATACGGACGTTCTAGTCGAAGGACACGTCTACACGCCCGGCGGGCGTCCAAATATCGAGAGCGCGGCGCGCTTAAAGGTGGGCGACGTGGACAAGACCATCAACGTCGTGGGCGACCGTGTGTTTATCCCTGGCACGGTATCGGTGCGGATGAGCCGGCCGGAACCGTTCACGAAAATGCCGATCAGCTGGCGCCGGACTTACGGTGGCACCGATATGGGGGCATCGACGCCCAATTGGGACCAGCGCAATCCAGTCGGTACCGGATTTGCAGTCGACCCGCAGCGGCTACTCAGCAAAACCGGGCCTAACTTTGAATATCCTGACGCACCCTATCGCGACCATAGAAGTGGCAAGCCGGCCGGCTTCGGTCCGGTGGCGCGGCACTGGCAGCCGCGCATCAAATATGCAGGCACCTATGGCGCCGAATGGGAGCAGACACGAGACCCGCTTCTACCGCGTGATTTCAGCCGAATGTACTACCAGTGTGCGCCGGAGGATCAACAGACCAAGACTACGTTGATTGGCTACGAGGACGTTCGGCTGGGGAACCTAACGGAGGATGGCTTCCTTCAGTTTCTGCTACCGCGCATCACCTTCGACATGACCACCGAGTTCTACAACCGCCCGGATCGCAAAAACGGCGAAGCCGTCATTCACACGCTGCGCATCAAGCCCGATCTCAGGCAGTTCTCGATCACCTGGATGTCGACCCTGCCGGTGCCTTACGACGAGGAGCGCCTGAAGATGACGAACCTTAGCGTCCGCGAGCGTACCGGCATTTCACCAACAATCGCGGCGACCGGCGTCTGGCTGGCGGATGAAGACGAATGATGGCCAAGGCAGACACGATTGTTGTCGTCGGTGTGGGCGCGCGTACGCCGCTGGGTTTCGATGCGGCCTCGAGTGCCGCGGCGGTTCGCGCCGGCATCTCCGCCATTCAGGACCATCCCTACATGATCGATCGGTTCGGCGAGCGAATGAAGGTGACCCGCGATATCGGCATCGATGTCGATCTGCGCGGGGTCGACCGGGCCGTCGACATTGCAGCATCGCCGGCGCTCGACGCGCTGCGGCCCTTTTTGGAGTCGGGCGCCACCGCTGCGGTGACGCTCATCCTGTCCACCGGCGAGCCTCGACCCGGCCAGCCGGATGGTTTCGCCGCCCAAGTCAATTGGCGCCTGCGCAAACACCTGGGGCAGCATATCGTCCTGGAAGGCGGCGGCTCGACCGCGGGCGGCCATGCCGGGGGCCTCCTTGCGATCCATCACGCCTGCAAATCGCTGCGTGACGGCAGGGCCAAATTCTGTCTTGCCGGCGGCGTCGACACCTATCTCGAGCCGGAAACGCTTGAATGGCTCGACGAAAACGAGCAGCTTCATTCGAACACCACGACATATGGTTTCTGCCCGGGTGAAGCGGCGGGGTTTGCCTTGCTAACAACGCTTGGCGTGGCGCGCACCCACGGGCTTCGTCCACTGTTGGAAATCGTCGGCACTTCGATTGCGAGCGAGGAAAACAGAATCAAGACGGAGACTGTCGTGTTGGGCGAAGGCCTGGGCGCGGCCTTCCGCTTCCTTTTCCAGGACGCGCCTATCGACAAGGTCGATCGCATCATCTGCGACATGAACGGCGAGCGCTATCGCGGCAACGAGTATGGGTTCGCGGTCATCCGCAATCCCAGCCGCTTCAAGGATGCCGCCGATTTCGAGACCCCTGCCGATTGCTGGGGCGATGTCGGCGCGGCGTCGGGACTTCTCTTCGTCAGCCTGATCACGGAAGCGGAAGCGCGCGGTTACCAGCCTGGCCCGCTATCGCTGATCTGGGCAAGCTCCGAAAACGGCGCACGGGCGGGCGTATTGCTCGGCGGCCCGAGAAGGGCCGGCTGATGACCACTCATATCGTCGTCAACAATCTGGGCCTGACCTACAAGGGCACGATCGGCCTTTCGATCGCTACTATTCCCGACGTCTGCAAGACCCCGAGTCCGGGCGGCCCGATCCCCCTGCCCTACCCCAATATCGCCAACCAGAGCACGCTCAAGGATGGCACCACGACGGTCTTTGCCAAGGGCGGCAAGATGATCGCTATCAAGGGCTCGCAGTATGGAATGAGTTCAGGCGACGAGCCGGGTACGGTCGGCGGCGTCAAGTCGAATGTCTTCAAGAAGGCGACCGATTGGATCACCTATTCCTTTGACGTCAAAATGGATGGCAAGAACACATGCCGTCACACAGACAAGAAATTCCACAACGACAAGAACACGGTGAACCTAGCCGGAGATGTCGATCCGCTTAAAGCAACTGATTGCTTCATGCTGAACATCCGTTGCGACAAGAAAATGAAGAAGCGCGGCAAGAAAAAATGGACACCGTGCATGTGCAAACAACTTTGCGCAAAGGTGGCCTCTCTTGACCGTGCTCGGCTAAACCGCGGTGTAAGCACCCCCAAAGGAAAATCCCTGCGCAGGGTAGACTATAGCCAATCCGATTATGATTCGTACAAGGCGACGTATACTGAGCGCTTTACCGCGCGTGCCGCCGACAAGAAAAACAAAATGGAAAGTCAATTCGCGCACCCATGCGCGGCCGAGGAATGGAACGCGATGGACCCCAGGCCCGCAAACCCGACAGAAGGCGGGTCAAGCGCTCCATTCAATGCCGATCATTTGCATGATGCGGCCCTGGGCGGCCCGCTCGCCAGCATGCGCAACTTCAAGATGCTAAATACGCGGGTGAACACGACGATTGGAGCCGCCATGGGCAGGTACAACCGCGATAACTCCGGCGACCATGATGGCTTGCCGATACGCGCGCATCCGAGTTGCAAGTGTCCGGACGGCCCTCCGGATGCATGATCTCTAGTAAGGAGAAACTCCATGTCCAATGATGAGACCGCACTTTCGCTCGTAAAACAGATAGCCGAGCGAGCCATTGAACATCGATCCTTTTTCAGGATCAAGCGAGAGCCTGTGTTCAGGCCGGGAGCGGACGAACAGGATATCAACAAGCTGAAAAGGCTTTGGCGTCACCCTCTCCCGGATGACTACCTGAACCTGTTGCGGACCCATGACGGTATCGACAATTTCGACGCACCTAATGTTTTCTTGCTGTCGACCAAACACATTCTCGACAACCCCGATATGGACGAGCTTTTTGTCGACGCGGAGATGTTTAGGGAGGGTGAGATCTTCATTTTCTGCCAAGCCGACAACGATGCTCATTCCGTCGCCTTCAGGGCCAGCAGGAAAGGTAAAATCGATGTTGTCGACATCGATTCCGGCGGCATCCGCCAGGAACACCAGGACTTCGTGGCCTATCTCGAATCGCGAAAGGCCGAACTCGAGAAAGACATCGCGCGTCACAAGGCAGACCGAAAAGGTCTGACGCGATGAGCCCAAGCTTTCGATCGTCGAACACTTTCTTCAAGGTCGAAACGCGTTTCGGCGAGAAAATTCCAAGGTGGGAACTTAAGCTAGTTTTCATTCTCTATTTCAATCGCGCGATTGAAATCGTCTACGTCAGGCGCATCTACGATCTATACATGTCGCGCTTCGGCAAAAGAATGCGCAGATACTTGGCGACGTGGTCGGACTCGTTCATCGAAGAATTCAACGAGGACGCGCATCGCAGATTTCTGGAGGAATATATCCCGGATTTGTACAAGACGTTGGAATGGGGCTACGCCTTCGATGACGACAAATCGCTCGGCGCATTTCTGTTCGTCTTCCACAGCTACAAACCAGTAAGCGAGCCCAACAAGTCGAGCTTCTGTCGCTTCGAATTCCCGCACGACTGCGATCAGGACGAAATCCAGGCCTTTGTGCTGGAGGTCGCGGCCATGGCTCCCTTCACAAGCGGAACGTGCGGGTATGTGCTTCAACCTTGGCCTGACGATGTCGAAGCGTTCGACCATATGTATTTCGTATGCCAGAGGTATTGGGGCGTGGAGGCCTGGAACCAGGACGTCACGGTCAACTGGCTCGCCGACCGCTTCAAATGCATATCCTGGCTCACGTTCCTGGGCACCTCGATCCTGCAGGAATTTCCCGACCTACATCCGGCGGCGAGCCGGGCCGCGCATGCCTATCGGGAACTTCCGACAGGCGCGATGTATCAAACCCGGCCCCGTGCGGCACTCATCGATCTCAACCGACGTGAGGATTTTCGGCCTGAGGCAAGCCTCGCCAGAGCGCTTCTGCCGGCACAGATCGTGAAACACAGCTCCTTTGGCGGGAACCGGTGGACCGATGAGAATTCGGTGCAATGGCTACACAGATTTACGCCTGACTAGCCTCCTGCCCTTGGCAGCATCGATTTGGCGGGCAGTTCTTGTCAGGACGCCGCCAGCCAGCCGCCGGCGTTGCCCCATGCCTTCACCTTGTCGGCGAACGGCACTTTCGCGACCTCATCCCCGAAGTGATCCTCGAAATCCTGGCCAACCTGGCTCGGCTCGGTTGTGAACAGGTCGGCCTCGCGCGCCTCCGGAAACAGTTCCAGCAGCGCGCTGCCGGCCGCAGCCGCAAGTGCCGGATTGCGCATTTGATGGATCAGCCAGTGCAGGAGGGTACGGTCGCCCAGCATTCCGGCGCCGCGCACCGCCAAGGGCGCCGTTTCAGGCACTTTGAGTAAGCCGCCCATCCAGGCGCGCACGTCCTTGTCGGGCGCAGCCCCGACCGCCGCACGCAGAGCCGTCATTGCGTCGGGACCGCCGGCGACCGCCACCTTCCGCAGCTCGGGAGTGGCCAGATCGCCAGAACCGAGTTCAGCCAACGCCCAAGCGGCCCAGAACCTTGGCCGCTCTTCGCCATCCTCCAGCGCTGCACGCAATTCCTTAGCAAGATCAGCTCGCCTCAGCTTTCCAGCGAGGCGCAGGCTGATGGCGCGAACGCGCGCATCCCGATCGCGGACAAGTCGCGCCAACATCTGCTTCGGATCGACGCCATGCTCGAGGCAGGCCGATACGGCAAGAAATCGCTTGAACGCGTCCTGCGCGCCGATCCAGTCCCGCACTTCGGCGGCGATCGTACCGGGCTTGTGCCATGCCAGCGCGCCGACCAATCCACGTGCGTTGTCCTCCCTTTGGCGACCGAGTTCGACAGCCTCGGATACACGGAGGCCGTCATTCTGCTCGATCGCCATCCATGCAAAGAGGAACAGTTCGCCCTTTTCGGGGAAGTCCTCATGTGCTGCGACGACGAACGGCCAGGCGGCCGGTCCGGCGATACGCAAACCATCGAGGTTGGCTTCCAGCCGCCTGTCGACGCCAGCGACCACATGAGGGTCAGGGGGATCGTCCGTCAGCAGCGTGTCGCGCTGTGCCCAGAAGAACGCTGCCTGCTCGACATGCTGCCTGACGACATCCGGGGCTATTGGCTGTTCCGGTGCGCCTTTCGATTTTTGATTTCGGGTTGCGGCCAACATCAGTTGAGATCGATCGAGCCGCCACGGATACGATTGGCGGCGCTCGCCTGGCTGGTGACAAAGGTGCCACGAATGG
>NZ_NWQG01000106.1:0-16704 GCF_002529485.1 Mesorhizobium sanjuanii | reverse complement strand
TCGCTGTGCATGCCGCCACAATACCGCTACGACGCGGCGCGAACGGCGCTGGCGGCGAAGAAGCATGTCTTTCTGGAGAAGCCGCCCGGCGCCACGGTCAGCGAGGTCGAAGACCTCAAGACTCTGGCGGCGGCAAACGGCGTGTCGCTGTTCGCCAGCTGGCACTCGCGCTATGCGCCGGCGGTCGAGGCCGCACGCGCATTCCTCGGCTCGGCCAAGATCAAATCGGCCGCCATCAACTGGAAGGAAGACGTGCGCCGCTGGCACCCGAACCAGGAATGGATCTGGGCGCCGGGCGGCTTCGGCGTCTTCGATCCCGGCATCAATGCGCTGTCTATTGCGACCCATATCCTGCCGGCGATGTTCATCACCTCGGCGGTTCTGGATTTTCCCGAAAACCGCGCGTCGCCGGTCGCGGCACATGTCGCCTTCCGCACCTCTGATGGATTGCCGGTGACGATGGAACTCGACTGGCTGCAGACCGGCCCGCAAAGCTGGGATATCGTTGCCGAGACCGACAAGGGCCAGATGGTGCTTTCCGGCGGCGGCACGAAGCTCGTCGTCGACGGCAAGGTGATCCATGACGAGCCGGAGGCCGAGTATCCGATGCTCTACCAGCGCTTTGCCGAGATCGTGCGCGCCGGCACCTCGGACGTCGACCTCGCCCCGCTCCAGCATGTCGCCGACGCCTTCATGCTCGGCAAGCGCAATGTGGTCGAGGCGTTTTTCGACTGATCAGTGGGCGTCGGCCGGATCGCAGGTCCGGCCGCTCACCGCACAAGTTCAATTGACGATCGCTATCGCAAATCCGTCATAGCCTTTGGCGCCGACTGTCTGGATGGCAGTGCCGTCCAGGCGCTTGTCGCCGCCGATGAACGAGAACGCCGCGCGTGCGCCTTCGACGTTGACGTCACGGCCATCCTCATCCAGCACCGCGCCGTCACGGATGACATTGTCGCAGATGATGACGGTTCCCGGCCGCGACAGCCGCATGGCCCAGGACAGATAATTCGGGTTGTTCGGCTTATCGGCGTCGATGAAGATCAGGTCGAACGGACCGGCGTTTTCCCTGCCCAACGCGGCGAGCGACTGAAGCGCCGGACCGGTGCGTAGGTCTACCCGGTCCGAGACCCCTGCCCGCTCGAAGTTCGACCGCGCGACCCTGGCATGATGCGGGTCGAGTTCGAGGGTCGCGATCTTGCCGTCGGCGGGCAATCCCCTTGCCATCCAGATGGTCGAGTAGCCGCCAAGCGTGCCGATCTCCAGCACCTTCTTCGCGCCGCCTATGCGCACCAGCAGCGACAACAGCTTGCCTTGCGCGGCCGAGACGTCGATGGCCGGCAGACCCTGGTCTCGGTTTGCCGCGAGCACCGCGTCAAGCACGGGATCCGCTTCGAAGAGAGAGGAAACGATGTAGTCGTCGACATCAGTCCAAATCTTCCTGCTCATGTTCTTCTCGATCCTTTGGAGAGCTAAAATGCGAAAAGGGGCCGCTTGGGCCCCTTTTCATCTTCTCTTTCATCCCGCGCTTACTGCGCGGCGGTGACCATGTCGGTCAGCATCGGCTCGGCGACCTCGACGCCCGACGCCTTGCGGCGCTCGTCGATGATCAGCTCGTCGCGCGAGGTGGCGATGCGCCGGATCGCGCTCATCGTGCCGCCGGTGCCGGCCGGGATCAGCCGGCCGACGATGACGTTTTCCTTAAGGCCCTGCAGCATGTCGGTCTTGCCGGCAACCGCCGCTTCGGTGAGCACCCTGGTCGTCTCCTGGAAGGAGGCGGCCGAGATGAAGGACGGCGTCTGCAGCGAGGCCTTGGTGATGCCGAGCAGCACCGGCTGGCCTTCGGCCGGCTTCTTGCCGTCCTCGATCAGCCGCTCGTTGACCTCTTCCAGCTCGATCACGTCGACGTGGTCGCCCGGGATGTAGGTCGAATCGCCCTGCGTGGTGATCTCGACCTTCTGCAGCATCTGGCGAACGATCACCTCGATGTGCTTGTCGTTGATCGACACGCCCTGCAGGCGATAGACTTCCTGGATCTCGTTGACGAGGTATGAGGCAAGCGCCTCCACGCCCTTGATCGCCAGGATGTCGTGCGGCGCCGGATTGCCGTCGAGGATGTAGTCGCCCTTCTCGATGACGTCGCCGTCCTGGAGATGGAACGGCTTGCCCTTCGGGATCAGGTATTCGACCGGCTCAAGCGTCGAGTCATGCGGCTCGATGATGATGCGGCGCTTGTTCTTGTAGTCGCGGCCGAAGCGGATCGTGCCGTCGATCTCGGCGATGATGGCGTGATCCTTCGGACGGCGTGCCTCGAACAGCTCGGCAACACGCGGCAGACCGCCGGTGATGTCCTTGGTCTTGGCGCTTTCCATCGGGATACGCGCCAGCACGTCGCCCGGCTTCACATGCGCGCCCGGCTCGACCGAAAGAATGGCCTCGACCGAGAGCAGGAAGCGGGCGTCGCCGCCCTTCGACAGCTTGCCGACCTTGCCCTTGGCATCCTGGACGACGATCGCCGGCTTCAAGTCGTTGCCGCGTGGCGTCGAACGCCAGTCGATGACCTCGCGCTTGGTGATGCCAGTCGATTCGTCGGCCGTTTCCTGAACGGAAATGCCGTCGACCAGATCCTCGAACGCCACCTTGCCCTCGATCTCGGTGAGGATCGGGCGGGTATAGGGATCCCACTCGGCGATGCGCTGGCCGCGCTTCACCTTGTCGCCATCGTCCACGAAGATGCGCGAACCATAGGTGACGCGGTGCGTGGCGCGCTCCTTGCCGGCCTCGTCGAGGATCAGCACCGCCATGTTGCGGCCCATGACCATCTGCTGGCCGTCGGAGTTGCGCACCACGTTGCGGTTGCGGATCTCGACCTTGCCCTCATACGAGGCTTCAAGGAACGAGCTATCCACCACCTGCGCCGTGCCGCCCATGTGGAAGGTACGCATGGTAAGCTGGGTGCCCGGCTCGCCGATCGACTGCGCCGCGATGACGCCGACGGCTTCGCCCTGGTTGACCGGGGTGCCGCGGGCCAGATCGCGTCCGTAGCAGACGGCGCAGACGCCGACCCTGACCTCGCAGGTCAGCGCCGAGCGGATGCGGACCGACTGGACGCCGGCCTTTTCGATCTGCTCAACGTCGCGTTCGTCCATCAGCGTTCCGGCCTTGACCAGAACCTCGCCCGACACCGGATGGGTGATGTCGTCGAGCGACGTACGGCCCAGCACGCGCTGGCCGACCGAAGCGACGACCTGGCCTGCATCGACGATCGGCTGCATGGTGAGGCCCTTGTCGGTGCCGCAGTCGAGCGAGTTGACGATGCAGTCCTGCGCCACGTCGACCAGACGACGGGTGAGGTAGCCCGAGTTCGCCGTCTTCAACGCGGTGTCGGCCAGTCCCTTGCGGGCGCCGTGGGTCGAGTTGAAGTACTCGAGCACGGTCAGGCCTTCCTTGAAGTTCGAGATGATCGGCGTCTCGATGATTTCACCCGACGGCTTGGCCATCAGGCCGCGCATGCCGGCGAGCTGGCGCATCTGGGTGGGCGAACCGCGCGCACCGGAGTGCGACATCATGTAGATCGAGTTCATCGGCTTTTGACGGCCATTGTCCTCGAACTCGACCGCCTTGATGCGGGCCATCATCTCGTCGGCGACCTTTTCCGAGCACTTGGCCCAGGCGTCGACGACCTTGTTGTACTTCTCGCCCTGCGTGATCAGGCCGTCATTGTACTGCTGCTCGTATTCCTTGGCCAAGGCCTCGGTGTCGGAGACCAGCTTGATCTTGGCGTCCGGGATCAGCATGTCGTCCTTGCCGAACGAGATGCCGGCGCGGCAGGCATGGCTGAAGCCGAGCGCCATGATGCGGTCGCAGAAAATGACCGTCTCCTTCTGACCGCAATGGCGGTAGACGGTGTCGATCATCTTGGAGATGTTCTTCTTGGTCATCTCCTGGTTGGCGGTCTCGTAAGGCACGTTGACGTTCTTCGGCAGAAGTTCGCCGATGATCATGCGGCCAGGCGTGGTGTCATGGATCTTCGACACGACATTGCCTTCGGCGTCTACCGTGCGGAAACGACCCTTGATCTTGGAATGCAGCGTCACCGCCTTGGTCTCGAGCGCATGCTGGAGCTCGCCCATATCGGCAAACACCATGCCCTCGCCCGGCTCGTTCTGGTTGACGATCGACAGATAGTAGAGGCCCAGAACCATGTCCTGCGACGGCACGATGATCGGCGCGCCGGAAGCCGGGTGCAGGATGTTGTTGGTCGACATCATCAGCACGCGGGCTTCCAATTGCGCTTCCAGCGACAGCGGCACGTGAACCGCCATCTGGTCGCCGTCGAAGTCGGCGTTGAAGGCCGTGCAGACCAGCGGGTGAAGCTGGATCGCCTTGCCTTCGATCAGGATCGGCTCGAACGCCTGGATGCCGAGGCGGTGCAGCGTCGGTGCGCGGTTCAACAGCACCGGATGCTCGCGGATGACCTCGTCGAGGATATCCCAGACCTCTGGGCGCTCCTTCTCGACCAGCTTCTTGGCCTGCTTGACGGTCGAGGAGTAACCCTTGGCGTCGAGGCGGGCATAGATGAAGGGCTTGAACAGTTCGAGCGCCATTTTCTTCGGCAGGCCGCACTGGTGCAGCTTGAGCTCCGGACCGGTGACGATGACCGAGCGGCCGGAATAGTCGACGCGCTTGCCGAGCAGGTTCTGGCGGAACCGGCCCTGCTTGCCCTTGAGCATGTCGGACAGCGACTTCAGCGGACGCTTGTTGGCGCCGGTGATGACGCGGCCGCGGCGGCCATTGTCGAACAGCGCATCGACGGCTTCCTGCAGCATGCGCTTTTCATTGCGCACGATGATGCCGGGGGCGCGCAGCTCGATCAGCCGCTTCAGGCGGTTGTTGCGGTTGATAACGCGACGATAGAGATCGTTGAGGTCGGACGTGGCGAAACGTCCACCATCCAGAGGAACCAGCGGGCGCAGGTCCGGCGGGATCACCGGGACCACCTTCATGATCATCCATTCCGGACGGTTGCCGGACTCCATGAAGTTCTCGACGACCTTGAGCCGCTTCAGATACTTCTTCTGCTTCAGTTCGGAGGTGGTCGAAGCCAGCTCCGAACGCAGGTCGCCGGCGATCTTCTCCAGGTCCATGCCGGCCAGCAGGTCGTGGATGGCCTCGGCGCCGATCATGGCGGTGAAGCTATCCTCGCCATATTCGTCGACGGCGATCATGTACTCTTCCTCGCTGAGGAGCTGGTGCTCCTTCAGCGCGGTCAGACCGGGCTCGGTGACGATGTAGTTCTCGAAGTAGAGGACGCGCTCGATGTCCTTCAGCGTCATGTCGAGCAGCGTGCCGATGCGCGAGGGCAGCGACTTCAGGAACCAGATATGGGCGACGGGCGCGGCGAGCTCGATATGGCCCATGCGCTCGCGGCGGACGCGCGACAGCGTGACTTCGACGCCGCACTTCTCGCAGATGACGCCCTTGTACTTCATGCGCTTGTACTTGCCGCACAGGCACTCATAGTCCTTGATCGGGCCGAAAATGCGCGCGCAGAACAGGCCGTCGCGCTCCGGCTTGAAGGTGCGGTAGTTGATGGTCTCCGGCTTCTTGATCTCGCCGAATGACCAGGACAGAATCTTCTCAGGGCTGGCGAGCGAAATCCGGATGGAATCGAACACCTGCGCCGGCGCCTGGGGATTGAAGAGATTCATGACCTCTTGGTTCATGCCGTTCTCCTTTTCGGGGTCCTCGAAAACCCCTTGCATCTAACGCGAGCCGAATGCCCGCTGAGTGGTCGGCCCACCGGCCGAAAATTTCTGCACCCGGTCGCGAGAGCCATCCCCCGCGACCGGATGTCTTGTTTACTCGGCCGCGCCTCTATTCGGCAGCATCGGGCAACCGGACAGGGTTGTCGTCGAGCTTGGTGTTTTCTAGCTCAACATTGAGGCCGAGAGACCGCATTTCCTTGACCAGAACGTTGAAGCTCTCCGGAATGCCGGCCTCGAACGTGTCGTCGCCCCTGACGATCGCCTCATAGACCTTGGTGCGGCCGGCGACGTCGTCCGACTTCACCGTCAGCATCTCCTGCAGCGTGTAGGCGGCGCCGTATGCCTCAAGCGCCCAGACCTCCATTTCGCCGAAGCGCTGGCCGCCGAACTGCGCCTTGCCGCCCAGCGGCTGCTGGGTAACGAGCGAGTACGGCCCGATCGAACGCGCGTGGATCTTGTCGTCCACAAGGTGGTGAAGCTTGAGCATATATATGTAGCCCATCGTCACCTTGCGATCGAACGGCTCGCCGGTGCGTCCGTCATAGAGCTGCGACTGACCGCTGGTGTGCAGGCCCGCCTGCTCCAGCATGATGTTGATGTCAGCCTCGTGCGCGCCGTCGAACACTGGTGTCGCGATGGAGACGCCGCGGCGCATCTGTTCGCTGAGGCGAACGACGCTGTCGTCGTCATAGTCGCGGATCGGCTCGTTGCGGTCGTTGGCCGGCATGAAGCTCTCGAGCGTCTTGCGCAGCGGCTTGATGTCGCCGCCTGTCTTGTACGCGTCGATCAGCTCTCCGATCTTCCTGCCCATTCCGGCGCAAGCCCAACCCAGATGCGTTTCCAGGATCTGGCCGACATTCATGCGGCTCGGCACACCCAGCGGGTTGAGCACGATATCGGCATGCGTGCCGTCCTCGAGGAAAGGCATGTCCTCGACCGGAACGATGCGCGACACGACACCCTTGTTGCCGTGCCGGCCGGCCATCTTGTCGCCGGGCTGCATCTTGCGCTTCACGGCCACGAAGACCTTGACCATCTTCATGACGCCCGGAGGCATTTCGTCGCCGCGCTGGACCTTCTCGACCTTGTCCATGAAGCGCTGTTCGAGCGCCTTCTTGGAATCGTCGTACTGGCCACGCAGCGCTTCCAGTTCGCTCTGGAGCTTTTCGTTCTCCACGGCAAACTGCCACCACTGCGAACGCGGATACTCGTCGAGCGTGTCCTTCGACAGCTTCGAGCCCTTCTTGAACCCCTTCGGCCCGGCAATCGCTTCCTTGCCGACGAGAACGTCGGAAAGGCGCGAATAGACGTTGCGATCGAGGATCGCCTGCTCGTCGTCGCGGTCCTTGGCGAGGCGTTCGATCTCCTCGCGCTCGATCGCCATGGCGCGCTCGTCCTTCTCGACGCCGTGACGGTTGAAGACGCGCACTTCGACGACGGTGCCGAATGTGCCCGGAGGCATGCGCATGGAGGTGTCGCGCACATCGGAGGCCTTTTCGCCGAAGATGGCGCGCAGCAGCTTTTCTTCCGGCGTCATCGGGCTTTCGCCCTTCGGCGTGATCTTGCCGACCAGGATGTCGCCCGGCTGCACTTCCGCGCCGATATAGACGATGCCGGCTTCGTCGAGGTTCTTCAGCGCTTCTTCCGAGACGTTCGGGATGTCGCGCGTGATTTCCTCCGGGCCGAGCTTGGTGTCGCGCGCCATGACCTCGAACTCCTCGATGTGGATCGAGGTGAAGACGTCGTCGGCGACGATGCGCTCGGACAAGAGGATCGAGTCCTCGTAGTTGTAGCCGTTCCACGGCATGAACGCGACCAGCACGTTGCGGCCGAGCGCCAGATCGCCGAGCTCCGTCGAGGGGCCGTCGGCGATGATGTCGCCCTTGTTGACCCGATCACCCATGCGCACCAGCGGACGCTGGTTGATGCAGGTGTTCTGGTTCGAACGCTGGAACTTCATCAGCCGGTAGATGTCGACGCCGGACTTGCCGGGATCGAGATCTTCCGTGGCGCGGATGACGATACGCGTCGCGTCCACCTGGTCGACGACGCCGCCGCGACGAGCGCCGATGGCGGCACCCGAGTCACGGGCGACGATCGGTTCCATGCCGGTGCCGACGAACGGCGCCTCGGCGCGCACCAGCGGCACGGCCTGACGCTGCATGTTCGAGCCCATCAGCGCGCGGTTGGCGTCGTCGTTCTCGAGGAACGGGATCAGTGCAGCGGCCACCGACACCATCTGCTTGGGCGAAACGTCCATCAGGTCGACGTTTTCGCGCGGCGCCATCATCACTTCGCCGGCGTTACGGCAAATGACGAATTCGTCGACGAAACCACCGTTCTTGTCGAGCTCGGCATTGGCCTGCGCGACGTGGTGCTTGGCCTCTTCCATCGCCGAGAGATAGACGACTTCATTGGTCAGCTTGCCGTTGACGATCTTGCGGTACGGGCTCTCGATGAAACCATACTTGTTGACACGCGCAAACGTGGCCAGCGAGTTGATCAGACCGATATTCGGGCCTTCCGGCGTTTCGATCGGGCAGATGCGGCCGTAATGCGTCGGGTGCACGTCGCGCACCTCGAAGCCGGCGCGCTCGCGGGTCAGACCGCCCGGTCCAAGCGCCGAAAGGCGGCGCTTGTGGGTAATCTCCGACAGCGGGTTGGTCTGATCCATGAACTGCGACAGCTGCGAGGAGCCGAAGAACTCGCGCACGGCGGCGGCCGCCGGCTTGGCGTTGATCAGATCCTGCGGCATGACCGTGTCGATCTCGATCGAGGACATACGCTCCTTGATCGCGCGCTCCATGCGCAGCAGGCCGACGCGGTACTGGTTTTCCATCAGCTCGCCGACCGAGCGCACGCGGCGGTTGCCGAGATTGTCGATGTCGTCGATCTCGCCCTTGCCGTCGCGCAGTTCGACCAGCGTCTTGACCACGGCCAGGATGTCGTCCTTGCGCAGCACGCGCACGGTGTCCTCGGCCTTGAGCTCGAGGCGCATGTTCATCTTGACGCGGCCGACGGCCGACAGATCATAGCGCTCGCTGTCGAAGAACAGCGAGTTGAACATGGCTTCGGCGGTCTCGAGCGTCGGCGGCTCGCCGGGACGCATGACGCGGTAGATGTCGAACAGCGCGTCCTGGCGGCCCTCGTTCTTGTCGACGTTGAGCGTGTTGCGGATATAGGCGCCGACATTGACATGGTCGATGTCGAGAACCTTGATCTCGTCCTCGCCGGTGCCGAGCAGCACCTTCAGCGTCTTGTCGTCGATCTCGTCGCCGGCTTCGAGGAAAATCTCGCCGGTGGCGTAGTTGACGATGTCCTCGGCAAGGTAGTTGCCGAGCAGATCCTCGTCGGTCGCCTTGATCGCCTTGAGACCTTTTTCGCCCAGCGCCCTGGCCTGGCGTGCGGTGATCTTCTTGCCGGCCTCGACGACGACTTCGCCGGTGTCGGCATCGACCAGGTCACCGACGGCCTTGAGGCCGCGGAAACGCTCGACATTGAAGGGAATGCGCCAGTGGTCGCCGGCGCGCTTGTAGGTGATCTTGTTGTAGAAGGTCGACAGGATCTCCTCGCCGTCCATGCCGAGCGCCATCAGCAGCGACGTCACCGGAATCTTGCGGCGGCGGTCGATGCGTGCGTGCACGACGTCCTTCGAATCGAACTCGATGTCGAGCCACGAGCCGCGATAGGGGATGACGCGGGCGGCAAACAGCAGCTTGCCGGACGAATGCGACTTGCCCTTGTCATGGTCGAAGAAGACGCCCGGCGAACGGTGCATCTGCGAGACGATGACGCGCTCGGTGCCGTTGACGATGAAGGTGCCGTTCAAGGTCATGAGCGGCATATCGCCCATGTAAACGTCCTGCTCCTTGATGTCCTTGATCGACTTGGCGCCGGTATCCTCGTCGATATCGAACACGATGAGGCGCAGCGTCACCTTCAGCGGCGCGGCATAGGTCAGGTCGCGCTGACGGCATTCGTCAACGTCGAATTTCGGTCCTTCGAACTCGTACTTCACGAACTCCAGCATCGAGGAGCCGGAAAAATCGGAGATCGGGAAGACCGACTTGAAAACGGCCTGCAGTCCCTCGTCAGGACGCCCGCCCTTGGGCTCGTCCACCATCAGGAACTGGTCATAGGATGCCTTTTGAACCTCGATCAGGTTCGGCATCTCCGCAACTTCCGGGATCTTTCCGAAGAACTTGCGTACGCGTCTGCGGCCATTGAAAGTCTGGGTCTGGGCCATCGTCGCTCCTTAGCTCTAAACTCGGGACGAACCTCGCCGCGGTTCGCCTTGCATTCGCGGCCGCCTCGGCGGCGGCCTTTCAATCAGTTCTCCGGCCGCCTGTTGGCGGTCGGCTAGAACGGGAGAAAACCCGTTTCCTGAAGGCCGGTTTCAAGGCCCTCAGGAAAGAGGTTTTCGTACGTCTCGCGTAACTCAGGCCTCCCTTCACACGAAGGGAGTGGCGGACGGCGCGAGGCCGCCCGCCGCTTTAGACAACGCTTACTTCAAGTCGACCTTGGCGCCGGCTGCTTCGAGCTGCGCCTTGAACTTGTCCGCGTCGGCCTTGGAAACGCCTTCCTTGACCGGCTTCGGAGCCGCCTCGACCAGGTCCTTGGCTTCCTTGAGGCCAAGACCGGTGATGGCGCGGACTTCCTTGATGACGTTGATCTTCTGAGCGCCCGCCTCGGTGAGGACGACGTCGAATTCCGTCTTTTCCTCGGCCGGAGCAGCAGCGGCCGCAGCGCCGCCAGCGGCGGCAACCGCCACCGGAGCAGCGGCGGAAACGCCCCACTTTTCTTCCAGAAGCTTCGACAGCTCGGCCGCCTCGAGGACGGTCAGCTTCGAAAGGTCGTCTACGATCTTTGCCAGATCAGCCATTTGAATGTTCCTTCATAAGGTTCGAACGTGTGTTTGTGATAGCGAGGAACGGCCTCATGCCGCCTCGTCCTTCCGGGCGTAAGCGCCGATGACGCGCGCGACCGAAGCCGCTGGCGCATTGACGATCTGGGCGATCCGGGTAGCCGGCGTGGCGATCATGCCAACCAGCCTGGCGCGCAGCTCATCGAGCGACGGAAGTGTGGCGAGTGCCTTCACACCGTCGGCGTTGAGCGAGGTGGTGCCCATTGCGCCGCCGAGAATGACGAGCTTGTCATTTCCCTTGGCGAAATCGGACGCGACCTTCGGCGCCGCAATCGGATCCTCCGAATAAGCGATCAGCGTCTGTCCCTTGAACAGCTCGATGATCGATGCGGAGTCCGTGCCCTGAAGAGCGATTTTGGCGAGACGGTTCTTCGCGACTTTGACGGTGCCACCGGCGGCGCGCATTTTCGACCGAAGGTCGTTCATTTGCGCGACGGTGATACCGGCGTAGTGGGCCACGACGACTGAACCAGCGCTTGAAAACGCATCATTCAGGCCCGTGACGAGTTCGCGTTTTTCCGCTCTGTCCACTGCCTATCTCCAGTTGACCCCTGCCCTTTCAATGGGAACATTCCCATTCACGAGGACAGGCGTCGGGTTGCCTTTTGCCGGCCGGGCCATCCAGTAACGGATCTCCCGAACGACGCTCGAGGATCCTGCCCCCTTTCGCCACACCAGCCGGCAAGCCGAATGATGCGCAGACAAAAGGCAAACACGGTTCGAACCTTTCATTGGAGCTTGCGGCTCCGTTGTCCGGTCTTCACCCGTCTCATGCAGGCCCGCATGAATTAAGGCCCCCCTTTTCAAACCAAGGCTCGGGCCGCCTGCAATCTCGGACAGGATGTCCGGAAGCCTTTCGACTTCCGGTACCGGGTCGCCGACAGGTCGGAGGCCCGGAATTCTTTTTCGGATCAGCCCGTTAGCGGCCGATCCGGGTAATTCGTATCAGGACGCCGCGAGCGTCGAGACGTCGAGCTTGAGGCCCGGGCCCATCGTCGAGGTGACCGACACCTTCTTGACGTAGTTGCCCTTGGCGCCAGCCGGCTTTGCCTTGGTCACCGCGTCGGCGAAGGCGCGGACGTTCTCTTCCAGCGCCGTCACGTCGAACGAGACCTTGCCGACGCCGGCATGGACGATGCCGGCCTTCTCGACGCGGAACTCGACGGCGCCGCCCTTCGATGCCTTGACGGCGGCGGCCACGTCGGTGGTGACGGTGCCGACCTTGGGGTTCGGCATCATGCCGCGCGGGCCGAGCACCTTGCCCAGACGACCGACCAGCGGCATCATGTCCGGCGTGGCGATGCAGCGATCGAAGTCGATCGTGCCCTTCTGGACGATCTCGACCAGATCCTCGGCGCCAACGATATCAGCGCCGGCAGCCTTGGCTTCCTCGGCCTTGTCGCCACGTGCGAACACGGCGACGCGGACCGAGCGGCCGGTGCCGTTCGGCAAATTGACCACGCCACGGACCATCTGGTCGGCATGGCGCGGGTCGACGCCGAGGTTCATGGCGACTTCGATGGTCTCGTCGAACTTCACCGAGGAACGATCCTTGAGCAGCTTCAGCGCTTCACCCAGCGCGTAAGCCTTGTTGGGATCGATGCCTTCGCGGGTCTTCGATACGCGTTTTGCAATCTTTGCCATGATCTCAGCCCACCACTTCCAGGCCCATCGAGCGGGCGGAGCCCTCGACCATGCGCATGGCCGCCTCGACGTCGTTGGCGTTCAAATCCTTCATCTTCTGCTCGGCGATGGCGCGCACCTTGTCGCGGCCGATCGTGCCGGCCTTGACCTTGCCCGGCTCCTTCGAGCCCGACTTCAGGTTCGCTGCCTTCTTCAGGAAGTAGCTCACCGGCGGCGTCTTCATGACGAAGGTGAACGACTTGTCCTGGTAGTAGGTGATGACGACCGGGATCGGCGAGCCTTTTTCCATTTCCTGGGTCTGCGCGTTGAACGCCTTGCAGAACTCCATAATGTTGATGCCGCGCTGACCAAGCGCCGGGCCGATCGGGGGCGACGGCGTAGCCGAGCCCGCGGCAACCTGGAGCTTGAGCTGGCCTGCAACTTTCTTAGCCATCTCTATTCCTGCCTTTGTCTCATGCCGGCCCCACTATCGGGGAAACACCGGCGATTGCAGTCTGGTGGTGCGGCTCCTGCGGCCGGCTAAAGCCGCATTCGCCTTCCACCCGTTCAGGCCGCGCGTTTTTTCCGCGCCGCCTCCTTGCCGCCAACCGGCGGCGAGGATTTCGGATCAGCCCTTCTCGACCTGTCCGAATTCGAGATCGACGGGCACAGCGCGCCCGAAGATCGAAACTTCCACCTTGAGCCGCGCCCGCTCCTCGTCCACTTCCTGGACGAAACCGTTGAACGAGGCGAACGGACCGTCCGAAACGCGGATCGCCTCGCCGATCTCGAAGGTGACCGAGGGCTTGGGCCGCTCGACGCCTTCCTGTACCTGGTTCAGGATGCGCTGGGCCTCGGCTTCGGTGATCGGCACCGGCTTGGAGTCGCCCAGGAAGCCGGTGACCTTCGGCGTGTTCTTCACCAGCGAGAAGATCGCATCGGTCAGATTGGCCTTCAGCAGCACATAGCCCGGGAAGAACTTGCGCTCGGCATCGACCTTGCGGCCGCGGCGGATCTCGACGACCTTCTCGGTCGGCACCACGATCTGCTCGATGTCGGCGGACAGGCCCTTCTGCTTGGCCTTGTTCTCGATATCCTCGGCGACCTTCTTTTCAAAGTTCGAATAGGCGTGGACGATGTACCACCGCGCAGTCATCTCAAGACTTCTCCGTAATCGCCGGACTTAGCGTCCAATGCCCAGAATCTGCTCGACCGCGATACCCATGATCTGATCGGCGGTGAAGAAAAAGATCATCGCGATCAGAGCGAACGCCAGGACCATCACCGTCGAGATCATCGTTTCGCGGCGCGACGGCCAAGTCACCTTGGCGGTCTCCGAGCGAACCTGCTGGAGAAAGACGAAAGGATTTGTGGTTTTCGAAGCCATGTGCCGCTCTGTCTTCAAGACCCGTTGACCGGGTCTCCTGGATGATCCCGCTGGCCGGGACGTGCCGCCTGAACCTCATGGCCGCGCCGAATCAGCGCAATCATTTCGCCCATGCAAATCGGACGCGTAAAGCCGGCTTCCCAGCTCCACGCGTCGCGTGTCTGTTTCGTCTACATAAAACCGATTCTTGATCCACGCAAGTGGCAAGTGTCCGCTTTATGACCAAACGCCGCCTCGGAACCATCCAGTCGTCCCGTCCCGGCTATGGGGTTCTTATGCCTCAACTCAGCCTATATGGCAAGTCATCGGCCGATTTTCAAAGGCCGGTTCCTGGAAACCAGGCTTCTTCCGAGAAATCGCCATTTCGCAGAAATGGCACGGGCAGCAGGGCTCGAACCTACGACCTGCGGTTTTGGAGACCGCCGCTCTACCAACTGAGCTATGCCCGTATCGTGCGCATGTCGGCGCAGCAGGCGCTTCCTAAAAGCTTCCGCGCGCTCTGTAAAGAGCCGCGTGTGGGCATGGGCGGTGGAAAACAGGGACCCCTGGCTGCCCCGTTATTCGCCGCCCGGCCTGTAGGGCCAGCCCGGCACGCCCCAGCCCCAGGCCGGCATCGGTTCGGTCCCGGGATCGCAGGTCTCGCCAAGGTTGGAATTCATTTTGGCCAGCCGCGATCCCCATTCGACATAAGCCATGAAAGCCGAGCGGAATTCCGGATCGTCCGGCAGACCCACCTCATCGGCGGCATCGATGAGAAGGTTGATCCAGCGGCGGCGCTGTTCCTCGGTCAGGTGCTTGCCGAGATGGTGCATGACCATCTCGCGGTGGCCGCCATGCTTTTCGCTATAGGTCTTCGGCCCGCCAAACACCTCGCCGATGAAGGCGGCGACATGGGCGGGATGATCGGGCGACATGGTCTTGAACACCGGACCGACGATGGAGTCCTGAAACACCTTGTCGTAGAAAGTCCGCGTCAATCGGTTCAGCGCCTCGGTGCCGCCGGCCCATTCGAACAATGTCGGGACGCTCTCGTTCATCGCCGATCCTCGATTGTGATCGGCCGGGACGATAGCGGAAGGATCGTGGCGAACTCAACCTGCCTCGATGGCCAGCTTGGCCGGCAAAGCTACAGTTTCGGGGGCATTGCGGCCTCGGCATTGGCCGACGGCGTGACCCTGCAATTATCGGGCTTCGGCACTGATCTGCAGATGGTGGCGCCGGTCAGCTCGTCCACCGATTGGCGTCCCGTCGTCAGCCCGAGCTTCAGCATCGTGTCAGGTTCGAGCTGGTGCCGGACTGAATTGCGCAGAATTGCGGTGAACAGATCCCGACCAATCGCCATGTCGTCGAGATAGGCCTCAACCTGCCGCGCTTGCCCCAACGATTGAACACTGAGGCGCGCGCTGGGGCCGACAAGGCGCCTGACACCGCCGGCGACCATGATCGCACAAGCCGCATCGCATTCGCTGCCTGAATCGATGGTAAGCCCGGCATGGATGCCATCCAGCCCGGCATGGACTCCATCCCTGGCGATGCAACCCACCGCCCCGGGATCACAGTCGACGAAATCGGTTCGGGCGACGGCGACGTCGAGCTTTTGCTCCCTGATCAGCCGGCCAGCCGCAAGAGCCCCCAGTACGTCGCCTCCCGGCGAGCTGATCACCACCGGCAACCTTCGCCCACCGACTGTATCGAGCAACTGGCGCAGCCTGTCAGGGGTCCCGGCGGTGATCTTGCCTTCCGCCGAGATCCACTCCGGGCAATCGGGATTGCACAGCGGGTTGCTGCCGCGAACGAGGGCGAAGCGCATCTCCGCCTCTTGCTTTGGCGGCACGGTCTCACCCGACGGAGGAACATCGGGCTTGGCTTCGGCCATGGGAACGTCGGCCGGCTTCGCGTCCCTGTTCGCCGGTATTTCCCGGCAATTCGCCGGCACCGGAGTAGCCCTGCATATGGTCGGCGTGGTCAGGAGGTCGAGGGAATCGAGGCTGGTGACAAGCTTCGTCTGCAGCATATCGTACGGCGCCAGTTGCTGGATGCCGCTGGCCGGTGTGTTCTTCATCGTTTCGAGCACGCCGAGGCCGACGCCCATTTGCTTGAGATAGGCCGCCAGCCTTTTCTCCACCGCCTTGCTCATCTCGTAGGTCTTGTAGCTGCCAGCGTTCTTGCGGCTGACGATCTTCTTGTCGATGATCTTCTTCTTGCCTCTCACCACGCGGTACGTGGTTCGGTACTGCAATTTCGTCCGGATATAGGTCGTGGTGATCTGATGGACGCCGAGATAGGCCCACTGCCCGACAACGCGCCTGATGCCGCCGGCAAGCATCAACGGGCAGGCTGAATTGCAGATGGCGCCGTTGGCATAGGGATTGCCGAAATAGCGGGCGCCCTTGCCGTCGTTTTCCTTGCAGTCCTTGGCATCCGGCTGACACCCGGTGAACCGAGTCTTGCCAACCGCGATATCGAGCTTGTTCTTGCGGATCAACCGGCCAAGCGCCAGCGCCGCCTCGACATGGCCGCCGGGAGAATCCACGACGACAGGCAGCTTTCGGCCGCGGAGCGCCTTGAGCGTGCGTTTGAGCAGAGCCGGCGTGCCGGCTTCGATCGTGCCCTCCGCCGATATCCATTCCGGGCAGGTCGGCTCGCAACCCGGTGCATTGCTGCGGACGACGACAAACCGCATCGTCGGACCAAGATCGGGCACGGGCTTCTTTGTCTTCGCCGCAAAGGCGGCGTGCCCGATGACACAGAACGACACCAGGCAGATCAGCCTGAGCGACCACCATGTCCGGCCATTCAAACGACGCCACCAACCCATTCGGGCAAGCCCCCTCGATGCAACCTATACTAGTTGCGGTTGCAGCGCTTGCAATAGGTTTTGAAATGACGGCTTGCCCGCTTCCAGGAGGCTGTAACGCAAGGCCACAATGCAAAAAGGGCGGCCCGAGGACCGCCCTTTCTGTTTTGGATTCCGGCGAATGCCGGCGCCAATTACTCTTTAA
>NZ_NWQG01000105.1:0-43676 GCF_002529485.1 Mesorhizobium sanjuanii | reverse complement strand
TGGTGACGACGATGCCGGCACCGACGGTGCGGCCGCCTTCACGGATGGCGAAGCGCAGCTTCTCTTCCATGGCGATCGGCACGATCAGCTCGACATCGACCGTGATGTTGTCGCCAGGCATCACCATCTCGGTGCCTTCCGGCAGCGACACGATGCCGGTCACGTCCGTCGTGCGGAAGTAGAACTGCGGACGGTAGTTGGTGAAGAACGGCGTGTGACGGCCACCCTCGTCCTTGGTCAGGATGTAGGCTTCGGCCACGAACTTCTTGTGCGGCTTGACCGTACCCGGCTTGGCCAGAACCTGGCCGCGCTCGACGCCTTCACGGTCGACACCGCGCAGCAGCGCGCCGATGTTGTCGCCGGCCTGGCCCTGATCGAGCAGCTTGCGGAACATCTCGACGCCCGTGCAGGTCGTCTTGGTCGTCGGACGGATGCCGATGATCTCGAGCTCCTCGCCAACCTTGACCACGCCGCGCTCGACGCGGCCGGTCACCACCGTGCCACGGCCCGAGATCGAGAACACGTCCTCGATCGGCATCAGGAACGGCTTGTCGAGCGGGCGAACCGGGGTCGGGATGTAGGCGTCGACCTGCTCCATCAGCTCGCGGATCGCGTCCTCGCCGATCTTCTTGTCGGAATCTTCCAGAGCGGCCAAAGCCGAACCCTTGACGATCGGAATGTCGTCGCCGGGGAACTCGTTCTTGGTCAGAAGCTCGCGCACCTCGAGCTCGACCAGCTCCAGAAGCTCGGCGTCGTCGACCTGGTCGACCTTGTTCAAAAACACCACGATCGAAGGCACGCCGACCTGGCGGGCCAGCAGGATGTGCTCGCGCGTCTGCGGCATCGGGCCGTCGGCGGCCGAAACCACCAGGATCGCGCCGTCCATCTGCGCGGCACCGGTGATCATGTTCTTCACATAGTCGGCGTGGCCGGGGCAGTCGACGTGAGCGTAGTGGCGGTTGGCCGTCTCGTATTCGACATGCGCCGTCGAAATCGTGATGCCGCGCGCCTTCTCTTCCGGAGCCGCATCGATCTGGTCATAGCGCTTGTATTCGCCAAAATACTTGGTGATCGCCGCCGTCAGCGACGTCTTGCCATGGTCGACGTGACCAATCGTGCCGATGTTCACATGAGGCTTAGTGCGCTCGAATTTACCTTTTGCCATAGTCTCTTTCCTTGGACGGCCGGAACCTTCAGTTCAGTCGAATGCGGGGCGATTAGCGACAACGGCCGAAAAACACAAGTGCCTTGTGGCTGAGCGCTTTCCGCTCGGTCCGAACCCATGATCCGATTTTCGGGGGATATGGCGCGGATATAGGAACGCCAGCCGGGAAATGAAATAGGCAGGCGCCCGGCTCGTCGAAGGCCGCATTGCCCCTGCCCTTGCTGGAATCACAGCGCAAGCCTGGCCCATTGCCGCCGCAGCATCCGTCTGATTTGTTCGACCGATGCAGTTCATTCCCAGCTCCATTCGCGGCCCGCTGTTCATGATCGTCTCGACCGGGTCGTATCTGGTCAACGATACGATGATGAAGCTCGCGACCGTTGGCCTGCCGCCCTACGAGGTGCTGTTCCTGCGCGGTATGGCGGCCACGCTGTGGGGTGTGCCGCTGCTGTTCCTGCTCGGTTATAGCAGGCAGATCCCGCTGATCCTGGACGGGAAGGTCCTGCGCAGGAACCTGCTCGAGTTGGGTGCGATCCTTTGCTATGTGGTGGCGCTCGCCAACATGCAGATCGCCGATTCGACTGCGCTGGGGCAGATCACGCCGCTGCTCATGCTGGTCGGCTCCTCGATCCTGTTCGGCGAGCGGATCGGCGGCATGCGCATGGCGCTGATCGGTCTCGGCTTCATCGGCGCGCTGATGGTGGCGCAACCGACGATGCAGGGCATTTCGGTCTATGCAGCGCTGGCGCTCGGCAATGCTGCGCTCGCCGCCGCGCGCGATCTCGCCGGGCGCAAGGTCGCCTCGAAGGTGCCGGGCATGATCGTCGCCATTTCCGCCGTCGTGGTGGTGCTGGCCGGCGCGGGCATCGCGCATCTTGCGACCGAGCAATGGGCGGCGCCCGCGGCCCATCATCTGCTGCTGATCGCCGGGGCCGGGCTGTTCCTGATCTTCGGCCATTTCTTCATCTTCATGGCCTATCGCGTCGGGCCGACGAGCGCGGTAGCGCCGTTCTATTATTGCTTCACTGTCTGGGCGGTCATTTCGGGCCTGGTGGTGTTCGGCCAGTTCCCGAATGCGCTGGCGGTCTGCGGCATCCTGCTGGTGGTGGCCAGCGGGCTGACCATCGTGTCGCTCGACGAGCGCAAGCGCCGGCTGGCCGTCGTCGCCTAGTAGAGGCCTGAAACCAGCCCGGCGCGCTTGGTGTTGAAAAGGAAAACTTGGAGCGGGTAGCGGGAATCGAACCCGCATATTCAGCTTGGAAGGCTGCTGCTCTACCACTGAGCTATACCCGCACGTTTCAAGGCCTACGGGCTGGCAGTGGTGGAGAGGGTTGGATTCGAACCAACGTAGGCTAAGCCAACGGATTTACAGTCCGTCCCCTTTAACCACTCGGGCACCTCTCCAGCCTGCCGTCGAAGCCTTGCAACGAGGCATTCTCGCCGATCAGGGAGGAAACCTCTGGTTTTCTCCGAAATCAGCGAAGCGCCTTATGGCGGCAAGGCCATTTTGTGTCAACCGCGCAGCCAGGCTTTTTCGCTGTTGTCCGGCATCCGCGGCGACGTGCCATATCCTTAGCCGAAAGAGGCGGTTATAGAAGCCAGCCATGAGCAACAAGACCGGCACGCCGAAAGACACCCATTACGCCAAGCTGCGCCGCGCCTATCGCGACGACAAGGCCGGCGCGCCGGCGTTCCGGCCGCGCCAACCGGTGCCGCCAGGCGAAAACGCCAGCGACGGGCTGGTGCGACTCTATGGCCTGCACACGGTGCGCGCCGCGCTCGACAATCCGCGCCGCAAGATCAGGAAAATGCTGGTGACGCGCAACGCGGCCGAGCGGCTTGATATCGCCGACCTCGCCGCCTTGCCCTTCAAGGCCGAGCTGGTCGAGCCCAGGGAGATCGACAGGATCACCGGTTCGGACGCCGTGCATCAGGGCGTGCTGGTCGAAGCCGAGCCGCTGAAGCCGAAACGCCTCGATGCGCTTGGCGACACCAGGCTGGTGCTGGTGCTCGACCAGGTCACCGACCCGCACAATGTCGGCGCGATCCTGCGCTCGGCGGTCGCCTTCGGCGCCGGCGCATTGATCACCACGGCGCGCCACAGCCCGCAGGAATCCGGCGTGCTGGCGAAATCCGCCTCCGGCGCGCTTGAACATATCGACCAGATCGAGGTGAAGAACCTCGCCGATGCGCTTGGCCAGCTTCACGATGCCGGCTTCCAGACCATCGGTCTCGATTCGGACGGGCCGGCGGAACTCGAAAAGAGCTTTTCCGGCGACAGAATAGCGCTGGTGCTCGGCGCGGAAGGCAAGGGCCTGCGCCAGAAGACGCGTGAGACGGTGACGACGCTGGCCCGACTCGACATGCCCGGCGCCATCCGCTCGCTCAACGTGTCGAACGCCGCGGCGGTGAGCCTTTATGCGGCGAGGAAGTTTTTGAAAGAGTGAATGGTGAATGGTGAATGGTGAATGGAAGTGGCAGAGCGTCGTTCGACGTCTATAGTCAGTTCTATCTACCATTTACTATTCACCATTCACCACCTCATGTCCCGCCATCCGCTCCAGCGCCCTGACCAGGGCCGAATGATCCTCCTTGGCGCCGCCATTGGCCGCGCAGGCGTTGAATAGCTGCTGCGTCGTCGAGGTGTTGGGTAGTGCTACGCCAAGCGCCCTTGCCCCTTCCAGCGCGAGATTGAGATCCTTCTGGTGCAGCTCGATGCGGAAGCCCGGCGCGAAGCTGCGCTTGACCATCCGCTCGCCATGCACTTCGAGAATACGCGAGGCGGCCAGCCCGCCCATCAGCGCCTGCCGTACCTTGGCCGGGTCGGCGCCGGCTTTCGATGCAAAAACAAGCGCTTCGGCGACCGCTTCAATGGTCAGCGCGACGACGATCTGATTGGCGACCTTGGTGGTCTGGCCGACGCCGTTGGGACCGACCAGGGTGATGTTCTTGCCCATCTTTTCGAAGACCGGCCTGGCGCGTTCGAAGGCCTTTTCTTCTCCGCCGACCATGATGGTCAGCGACGCCGCCTTGGCGCCGACCTCGCCGCCCGACACCGGCGCGTCGAGATAGTCGCAGCCGAGATCGTTGATCTTGCTGGCGAATTTTTTGGTCTCGATCGGCGAGATCGAGCTCATGTCGATGACCAGCCTGCCCTTGGCGAGGCCGGACGCGACGCCCTTGTCGCCGAACAGCACTTCGGCCACCTGCGGGGTGTCAGGCACCATGGTGATGATGATGTCGGCAGCCTTGGCCACGGCATCATGGCCGGTGACCGTCTTCAATCCCTTGGCGACGAGATCGGCCGGTGGCTTCGAGCGGTGGCCGCTGGCCACGACTGTGTAGCCGGCATCCAGCAAGTGCCCCGCCATCGGCGCGCCCATGATGCCGAGGCCGATGAAGCCGATGGTTTCCATTGTTTTTCTCCTGAAATCTTATTGGAACTCAACCAGAGGTCGGCGCAGCCTCTCATCCGCCTGCCGGCACCTTCTCCCCGTTTAGTGACGGGGAGAAGGGAAGCGCTCCAGCGTCGGCGCCCCTCTCCCCGTCTCTATACGGGGAGAGGGCAAGATACGGGGAGAGGGCAAGGGTGAGGGCAGCGCCAGCGTTGGTTGGAAATCGCTTAAGCCGCCGCACTCCCTCGCCCGGCAAACTCCCGAAACCATCCCAACCCCGCTTCCGTCCCGGCCTTTGGCTTGTACTCCGCCCCGATCCAGCCCGCATAACCAATCCGGTCGATATGGCTGTACAGGAAAGGAAAATTGATTTCGCCCGTCCCCGGCTCGTGACGGCCGGGATTGTCCGCAAGCTGGATATGGGCGATGCGGTCGAGATTGGCCTCGATGGTACGGGCGAGATCCCCCTCCATGATCTGCATGTGATAGATGTCGTATTGCAGGAACAGGTTCTTCGAACCGATGCGGTCGATCAGCGCCAGTGCCTGGTCCGAGTAGTTGAGAAAAAAGCCCGGAATGTCACGGGTGTTGATCGGCTCGATCAAAAGGCGAATGCCGGCCTGCTCCAGCTTCTCGGCCGCGAAGGCGAGGTTCTCGGCAAAGACGTTTTCCAGCACCAAACGGTCGGCGCCCTGTGGCGCGATGCCGGCGAGGCAGTTGACCTGCTCGCAGCCGAGCGCATGGGCATAAGTGATTGCCTTGGCGACGCTTTGCCGGAATTCCGGCACACGGTCTGGCAGCACGGCGATGCCGCGCTCGCCTTTTGCCCAGTCGCCGGCCGGCAGGTTGAACAGCACTTGCGTCAGGCCGTTCTTCTTCAGCCTGGCGGCGACGACATCGGGCGCATGGTCGTAGGGGCCGATATATTCGACGCCCTTGAAACCGGCGCGAGCGGCCGCATCGAAGCGGTCGAGGAATTCATGCTCGCCAAAAAGCATCGAAAGATTGGCTGAAAAACGCGGCATTCTTTTTCTCCCTGGAGCATCGATCCAAAAATTGGATCCAAACAATCTAGTCCAGCATGACGATCGCTGTCGGCGCATCCTCATGGCTTTCGGCAAGTTCCTCGAATTCGGTGATCTTGTCGATTTCCGTGCCCATCGAAATATTGGTAACGCGCTCCAGGATGAATTCCAGCACGACCGGAACCTGATGCTCCTTCATCAGCTGCTGCGCTTGCTTGAAGGCGCCGCCGAACTCCTCGGGCTTCCTCACCCTGACCGCCTTGCAGCCCATGGCCTCGGCGACGGCGACATGGTCGACGCCATAGCCCGCCTCGGGGTCATCCTTCCGGTTGACATTCTCGAAGGCAAGACTGACCTCGAAATCCATGGAAAAGCCGCGCTGCGCCTGGCGGATCAGGCCGAGATAGGCGTTGTTCACGACGACGTGGATGTAGGGCAATTTGTGCTGCGCGCCGACGGCCAGTTCCTCGATCATGAACTGGAAATCATAGTCGCCGGACAGCGCCACGATGGTGCGGTCGGAATCGGCGGCGCGTACGCCGAGTGCGGCCGGCAGCGTCCAGCCGAGCGGGCCGGCCTGGCCGCAATTGATCCAGTTGCGTGGCTTGTAGACATGCAGGAACTGCGCGCCGGCGATCTGCGACAGGCCGATCGTGGTGACATAGGTGGTGTCGCGGCCGAACGCCTTGTTCATCTCCTCATAGACGCGCTGCGGCTTCAGCGGCACCTGGTCGAAATGCGTCTTGCGCTTCATCGTCTTCTTGCGCTGCTGGCATTCCCTGGCCCAGCCCGACCAGTCGTGCAGTTTCCCCGCCGTCCTCCACTCGGTGGCGACGTCGAGCAGCATTTTTAACGCCGCGCCGGCATCCGAGACGACGCCGAGGTCCGGCGCGAAGACTCGGCCTATTTGCGTGGGTTCGATATCGACATGGATGAATTTCTTGCCCTTGGTGTAGACGTCGATCGAACCGGTGTGGCGATTGGCCCAGCGATTGCCGATGCCGAAGACGAAATCGGCTTCGAGCATGGTCGCATTGCCGTAGCGATGCGAGGTCTGCAGCCCGCACATGCCGGCCATCAACCGGTGGTCGTCGGGGATCGCGCCCCAGCCCATCAGCGTCGGAATGACGGGCACGCCGGTAATCTCGGCGAATTCGATCAGGAGATCGGACGCGTCGGCATTGATGATGCCGCCACCGGCGACGATCAGCGGCTTTTCCGCTGCGTTGAGCATCGCCAGCGCCTTCTCGGCCTGGCCGCGCGTCATCGCCGGCTTGAATGGCGCCAGCGGCTCATAGGCGTCGATGTCGAATTCGATCTCGGCCAGTTGCACGTCGACCGGCAGGTCGATCAGCACCGGGCCCGGACGCGACGAGCGCATCAGGTGAAACGCCTTCTGCAGCGCCATCGGCACCAGATAGGGCTCCATGACGGTGACAGCCCATTTCGCCACGGGCGCCGCGATCGCGGCGATATCGACGGCCTGGAAATCCTCCTTGTTCAACCGCGCACGCGGCGCCTGGCCGGTGATGCACAGGATGGGGATAGAATCCGCCGCCGCCGAATAGAGCCCGGTGATCATGTCGGTGCCGGCCGGGCCGGAGGTACCGATGCACAGCCCGATATTGCCAGCCTTTGCCCGCGTATAGCCTTCGGCCATATGCGAAGCGGCCTCGACATGGCGCGCCAGGATGTGGCGGATCGAGCCCCTCGCCTTCAGCGCCGAATAGAGCGGGTTGATCGCGGCGCCCGGCACGCCGAAGGCACAGGAAATGCCTTCCTTTTCGAGAACGAGAACCGCGGCGTCGACAGCGCGCATCCTGGCCATAGCAAGCCTCCGCAAATGTGTTGATGGCCAAGGATGACAGCGTTCCCGCTATTTTTCAATTTTTTCAGAATATTTTTTCATTTCTAAGAAAATGACGGTATCCGCTGATTTTATTGTGCTTTCCGTTTTCCAGAAATCGACCTCCTCTGACCGATGAAAAACTTTTTCATTGCGTGTTTCGCGGGACTTGGCGACAATGGCGGCATGGAAACGACCGAAAAACGTCAGCGTGGCCGGCCCCGCTCCTTCAATGGCCCCGCCGAGGCCACCTCGGTCCAGTCGCTCGACCGGGCGCTGCGCATCCTTGCCATCGTCGCCGAAGGCAGCGGCCTGTCGCTGAGCGAGATCGCCGCCAGTTCCGGCCTGGCTGCCTCCACCGCCTACCGCATGCTGACGACGCTGGAGAACCACGGCATGGTCGAGTTCGACGGCACCGACCAGCTCTGGTCGATCGGCGTCGAGACCTATCGCATGGGCGCGGCGTTCCTGCGCCGCCGCAAGCTGGTCGACCGCGCCCGCATCGTCATGCAGGAACTGATGGAGAAGACCGGCGAGACCGCCAATCTCGGCGTCGCCGAGGACGATTGCGTCGTCTTCGTCAGCCAGGTCGAGACGCATCAGGCGATCCGCGCCTTCTTCCGGCCGGGCACGCGCAGTTCCTTCCATGCGTCGGGCATCGGCAAGGCGGTGCTGGCGCATCTCGACCCCGACCGTGTCGCCACCATCCTGCGCAAGGCCGGGCTGGAGCGCTTCACCGAAAACACGCTTTCCGACATCTCCGCACTGGCGCACGACCTTGTGAGGATCAAGCTGCGCGGCTGGTCGGTCGACGACGAGGAACGGCATCCGGGCATGCGCTGCGTCGCCGCCGCCATATTCAACGAGTTCGGCGAGCCGATCGGCGGCGTTTCGGTCTCGGGGCCGACGGTGCGGGTGACGCCGGAGCGGCTGGCGGAGATCGGCCCGCTGGTGCGTGAGGCCGCGGCCAATATCACCAGGATGATCGGTGGCCTGCCGGCCTCTTCTTCACCAAGCCGCCCCGCCGAGCCGGGTTCACTCTTCGAGATTGGCGCAGCGCGCTCACCTTGACAGCCGCCCGGCTACGGCCAAGGTTGCGTCCATCTTCCGCCAGCCGAAAAGACGCATGAGCCTCCAGTCCGTCAAAGCCTTCTTCGCCGAACATGCCCCCGACATCGAGGTGATCGAAACGTCGACAAGCTCGGCGACCGTGGCGCTCGCCGCGGAGGCGCACGGCGTCGAGCCGGGGCAGATCGCCAAGACCATCTGCCTGCGCGTTGGTGAGCGGGTCATGCTGGTCGTCGCGCGCGGCGACGCGCGCATCGACAACCGCAAATCGCGCGATGCATTCGGCGGCAAGCCGCGCATGCTCGATGCCGGGCAGGTGGCCGAGATCACCGGCCATCCGGTTGGCGGCGTCTGCCCCTTCGGCCTCGCCTCGCCGCTGCAGGTCTATTGCGACCTATCGTTGCGCGCCTATGACGAGGTTGTGCCGGCGGCCGGCGCAACCAATGCGGCGGTCAAGATCGGCGTCGAGCGCATGGCCAGGCTGGTCGGCGCTGAATGGTGCGACATCTGCCAGGACGCCGGGCCGGCGGCGGATGCGCCAACCGCCGAATGATTCCGGGCACGGCAGCGTGCCGCTAGAGCATTTTGCAGCCAAGCGGAACCGCTTGGCGTCGCACAAATGCGGTTGAAACAAGCAGATAGAGCGGGGCGCGTGGTCCAATTTGAACGCATCCCGCTCTAACGGAAAAAGGGGCGGCGGCGCCCCCTTCCCTTGCTCAAAGCCCGCAGTAGTGACGATAGCCGTCGTAGCCGACATAAGTGTCGGTATAGGGATCGTAGCTCCGGTAGCGATCGAGGCAGCGGCGGACGTGCCACGAACCGCGCTCCTCCTCGATATAGACGGTGCGCGGCTGGGCGAGCGCCGTGCCGAGGAGGAAGCCGCCGACGCCGGCGGCGATGCCGATGCCAAGGTGCCTCCTGTGATGACTGCCATGAGCGGCCGAAGGCTGAATGGTGCCGGCCAGCATGGCGGCGGCGACGGAGGTGGCGATGAGGCCGGAAATGAAAGTGCGCATGATGGTCTCCTTGCTTCGTTGCGAGAGGCGATCCATCCGCCCCTTGACCATCAGTCGTTTCGGCGAGGAAAAAGGTTCGAAGAGTTTTTGGAGATTTTTTCGAACGGAGAAAATCGACCGGCCCGAGGTCGGCAAGGTTAGTTTGACCACGCAACAGATTGGCAAGGGCGTTGATGACGGCTAATCTCCCTCCTTGCGGGGGAGATGTCCGGCAGGACAGAGGGGGGTGCTGTCCCGCCGACCTGTATATCGATCGTAGTTACATCCTTCGGGTTCTCTTGGCGAAGCCTGGATCTCGAAAGTTAGCGATCCTTCCGACCCCCCTCTGCCCTACCGGGCATCTCCCCCGCAAGGGGGGAGATCAGCAGCTTCACCGGCGGCGCCAACCCGGACGCAAAAAAAGGCGGCCGAAGCCCGGCCGAAGCCGCCCTTTCACGAACCGGGTCACCTGATCAAAGGAAGATGATCACCTTGCCGTGCTTGTGGTGCTGAGTAGTGAGTAGTGAAATCCGTGCCATGACGCATCTCGATCCACTACTGACTACTGCCTACTCACTCTTTCACCGCGTCATCCCATGCCGGTGACGTGGCGCAGCCAGAAGGCGAGCGCGATGAAGCCGACGATGGTGGTAACCCCGGTCCAGTCGATATTGGCGTTCTTCACATCCTTGATGAGTTTCACCAAAAGAAGCCAGGCCACCACGACGATCGGCAGAATGATGATGAGTCTGATCATGCGACACCCTCGCTTTCGCATCGGCCCGAAAATCGGCATCGATTTTCGGAAAGCACGATGCGAAATCTAAAAGTATTAGAGCGTACTTTGTGCGTCCAATTGGACGCACGTCGCTCTAATGCGATTGCACCTCCTCCAGATATAGGAAGCGAATGGGCCGTTTTCAGGATGCACTCTCCGGCAGCCGATGCAGCAGGGCCGATAACCGAAAATGGAGTTTTGTCTTTACTGGCGCAACAAATATGCTACCGGAGCGCCGTGCCCTTGTAGCTCAGCTGGTAGAGCAGCGGTTTTGTAAACCGAAGGTCGGCGGTTCGATCCCGTCCGGGGGCACCACTTTTTACTTAACAAATTCAAATAGTTGTAGAGTCTGACGCAAGGCAATCTCGCACAGGTAGCCGTGCAACACGTTGCATTCAGAACCGCGCATTTACGGGCTTTATCAGATATTCCCACGGAGTCCGTGCAACACATCTGCAACACGGACCTCGCATGAAAAAAGGACCGCACGAGAAAGGCAGTCGATCACGTACCGACTCGATACCGTTGGCCGCACACAGAACAATCGTACCTTCGCGAGTTGGCGGGGTCGTCGTCTTTAACGGCCTTGAGTTTCGACGGCCTTGTGACACCTTCGATGTAGCATTTCGGGCACCAGCAGTCTCCATCTCTTACCGGCTCGTAGGTATCCAGTCGCCGCCGACGATCTGGTGTCACGGCTATTTGCCCCGCGAGTTCGACCAGCGCACCGTTTATTGGCAATGTTGAAGTCATCATTGAAGCTTCCCTTTCCTGAAACGGGCAGTGCCATGTTGAGCACTGCGCCAATGACATCGTAGGAAGGCTCGCCGAAAAAAGTCTGACCACATGAAAAAGCCCGCCGAAGCGGGCTTCTGTCTGTGGTGCGTGGGAAACGGTCAGGCGGCCACCAACACCTCGCCAAAAATCATGAGATCGCGCACCTCGCTTTCCTCCTGGCGCCGTAGGCCTGCACCTGCGGAGCCGCAAAGAACGGCGGTCAAGCCAGCGCTGTCCGACTACCAACTTCACAAGAGCCTTGTGAAACTGACCCGCAAAAAGAAACCGCGGACATAGAAAAAGCTCGCTCCGGTTACGACGCCAGAACGCAATTTTAATGCTGAAGCGTCGGCAATCGGTTCTCGCGAAAACCAGCACGTACGATCCGGCGTGCCGCCTGCGGAATAGATCGTCTAATCACGGACAGCAACTCGACTTCCTCCCGTCCTTACCTCTGTTAGCTTTAACGACATTCGATGTAGCGGTTTCTGTCGGCGTCTGTGAACCGCCGACAACCAGCCGCATTGTGTGGTGGCAATGCAATGTTCGAGTCGTGTACCGCGTCTGAAAAACCATTCGTAAAACACTTCTCGTAATTCTTGGATTCTTCAACCTCATCAAATATTTTAAGCCACCTAGTTTGGATGCGCACGAATACCTTTTTTCCTCGTGCGTCTGAGTTTCCTATGAATGTGTTATCTGCTTCGTTGCTTTGCATCTTGAAGCGGTTTGGATTTTCTCCTGCCGTAATCATTCTCCAGCCGCAAAGAACCCAGCGGTTTCCATCCGGCTTCATTTCGAATCTATAAAATTTGCCAGTGTCGTGACTTATGAGTATTGTACGACACATATATTTGGCCTGCGCTTCAGGAACAATCGAAGGGCCGCAAGTAGCATTGGCAAGAAAATTTTGGGTGTCTTGCGCGTGAGATGCACTAATTGAAGTCAAAAGGAAAACGAACAAACAGCCTATTAGGCGCAGCATGTTTAGATCCTCCGTTTTTTGCAGCAGTCTTCGAAGGTGGACCGACTTCAAACCGGACGCAAGTAAATAATTTCTGCTTTCTATTAGGGCTGGGCGGGACTGCTTAGGGGTTTGCTGGAGCGCGACGTTGATCGATGGCCGCTCAGTGGGGAAGCGGGCGAGCTGTCAAGCGGGCGCGCGTTGTTGGCAAGTGCGGGTAGAGCGGCGAGAGTGCTAGATGTCTCTACTACACGGAACGATCCTACCGATAACTTTGCTCCCTAACGGGCGCATGCTAAGCATACTCTGGGTCGTGGGTCGGGGGCATGAATGGGAAATGCTGAAACTTCGCTGTGCCAGTCCGTCCTGAGTTTGTGCGGATACCGCACCGCAACAGCTGAATGGGCATCAATAGCCGCCCTCTTTATTTCCGCATACGTGGCATTTACGGTCTGGCGCGTTCGAGAGCAGATATTGGGTAGGGTGCGACTCCCTGTCTTGATGTCTGGAATCGAAAAGAATTCCAAAACCATTGCGGGGTTGATGGGAAACTACGATATCAACAAGGATGCAATCAGCCTGGAAATGACGGTGTGTCAAACGCGCTTGAATCTAATTAAGCAGAGCGTAAAGGGGCGATCCAAGTCGTCAATCCGATCCTTGATAAGGGAAATAAGGCAGTACCGGGGAGAGCGAAATTGGCTCTCCAAGAAGCCTCCTCCCGCTTCCCAAGGGGCTGCATGGCATCTTTATGAAAGGCTAAACGGATTGATCGAGGAGCTCAAACATTTCCAAGATGATCAACGGTTTGGAGGATAATTGTGGCAGAGACGGACAGAGCGATCAAGTTCATATCAAAATTGGTACAGTTGACGCAGAGTAAGGCAATTGAATGGGAATCAACTTCTGCTCCTGATGATAAATTGTCGGCGGCGTTCATTGCCGAGCTTGAGGGTAGAAGAATTAGGATTCGCAAGTACTCGAAGGAATATCCAAACCCAGAATATGAGCGCTATACGCAATCTCCGACAATTTCGGCCTTTATAGTTTCTGGGCGAGAACCACCGAAGACGGTTCTAAGGTCGGGTATAATCCTTGAGATTCTCAACAACAAAGGTTTGCCGATTTACAACTTCGATAACAAAACAGGGCTGTCCGACTTGCTTGAAACTGCATCGTATTCGTCAGCGAAAATTGATGATCTCATGGAGTCGGTGTTGTCGAAGTAGCGCCACTGACGCAGTTCGACCTGATGCGCTCCAGAGATATGCTGCTCGATATTGATCTTCGGTAATCCACCGCCCGCTCACTCTCGTAGAGCCCAAACGCCCTCCAGTACTGCGTCTTCGTTTAAAGTTTGCTTCGTCATCTGCTCTCCTATTGCCACGCCCTAATGAATGGCGGGCCTAGATGCCCACCATCGTAAATCAAGCTTCCGTCGCTAACCTCACTTCAGGAGCAGCCGGCTGCAACAGCGTCAAAGCAGCCACGATCTGCGCAACCTCATGGTAAGGACGTTTCACAAGGTACTCGCCGATCGACTGGACTAGCGAGGCTTGGATGATGAATTTCTCTTCCATGGTGTCTCCTTAGGTGCGCAGTGCGCCGTAACCGGCTGTCTGGTGGAAGTCTTGGATAAGTGCAGCAACCCGTTCAGCCAGCTGTGGCAGCGTGACAGTGCTGGTGACGTAGGTTGTGCGGGTAAAGGTACCGGTAGGCACTCCCCAGCCGGTCTTTGCCGCAACAGGCGTGGTGCCGAAGAAACCAATACCAGTCGTGTTGACCTCGAACTTGGTCGCCGCAGCGCCGTCATTAATCTTGACGCCGCCTGTGCCTTTGCCCTGCACGATCATGGAGGGGTTAGCGTCAGAGCCGCCCGGCTGGACGATTGGATGATCAGTGGTGACCGCGCCTTTCAGCGAGACCCAGTTGACTGCCGAGGCAACATGCCCGATCTCGACTTGCTTATAGAACGAGGCGCCGCCTGAATAGAACGAATGGACGCCTGCGCCCTTCGTGCCAAAGCTGGCACCGACGTCCGTGTCGGAGCCTTTCATCCAAAGTAGCGGAGCTTGCCCGGAAACCGCGCCAGACACCTCGAAATTGTTGACGGCGTTGTTAATGGAAATGATTGCAAACTGCTTTTCGAAGTCTGAGTTCGAAAAGAAGAGCGCCTTCGACGCGCCACCAGCTGCCAGCCAGGTGTTGTCGGTCGTGTCCAGAAAGAGCAGCGATGCTGCTGTAGACCCCACCGCATTCATCGCGGCAATGGAGTCGTTATTATTTAGCAGTATGGCTTGGCCGGTCGTGAAGGAGGGCGATTTCTTGGCTGTCTTGTACCAAGGCAAAATTTTTGGCAAGTTCCTCGCGTCTTGGGAGAGGGCCAACAACTATGAAATCATCTTACATTGGCATGATGCCGGTCGCGGCAATAGTGATTTGCGTAAACTCATTCGTCGCAACCACCACCCACGCCAACTCGGTTGCCTTCGATCATGGGTATCAGATGGCGGCTTATTTGTTTTGCTCTCAATCGATCTATAACGACAAGCGTTTTGGCGACTTCCTCATTGAGGATAGGAAGTATGACAAAACTAAAGAGTACAATCGTGGCGTTGCCGCTCTGAAAGCCGCTCTCAAAGGCAACCACCCCAGCAAAGCGTGCTTCGATGCCGCTCGCGCCAGCGGTTCGTGGACCGCCCGCTGACGGCTTTACCAACTCCAGGCTCATCGAGCTCGGCCTTTAGGCGCTGCTAAGTCGCACTATCCGGCCCGACCGGAATCCCGCCCCGCCATTCAACGCCATTCGATTAAACTTCTCCTGTGCATATTAGTAATCGCTCAATTTAGCGCGCGGACAATATCTGGGCGGCGGTCAAACCAATGGGTGAACCAGTGGGTGTTGTCATGCGAAGTGACTTCGCAGCAGCGCGCGAGCTTTTGGAATGCGCGCAAAACCGTCTCAGCGGCATCGACGAAACGAGCCAACGTGTCAGCCAGGCGCTCGACGCGCTGATCGAGGAAATAGCCATCGCCGAATTCCGGAAGGCGCCAGTGACGATCGTGCCGTTTCCCCGTGCGCGGCCGCCCAGGCATGCCCGCTAGAATCGCGATTGCACTTGCGGGAAGTCAGCGCAGGCGTTTCCGCGATCGTCTTTCAATCGTCGTTGAAACAGCAGTTCCTTTGGCCGTATGGTGGCGAGCGCGGCACCGGGATGCTCCGGTGTTCCGAGCTACGAGCTCATCATGTCGTGCTGTGGGGATGTCTACGAGAACAAGGTGACTGGCGAATTTGCCGTGATCCTGCGCGGCACCGAAGACCGTGGCCGGGGACCAGGCATCGCCCATTTGACCGCCCGGCCGGGGGCCGCCGTGGTTGGCGAGCACTTCCACCCGAACATGATCGAGCGGTTCACCGTCTTCAGCGGCCGGCTCGACGCCCGCATCGCCGGCAAGACTCTTTCCCTGGAGCCCGGCCAATCCGCAACGGTGGAGGCTGGCGTGGCGCATGATTGGTGGAACAGCAGCAAGACCGATGAAGCGCATGTCCTGATCGAATTCGACCGGGCGCAGGGCACCGACCACATTGACCCGAACCGTTTCGAGCTGCTGATCGGCATGCTCTTCGGCCTGGCCAATGCTGGCAAGGTGGACAAGAAAGGCAGGCCGTCGCCGCTTCAGGCGGCAGTGATCGCCAGGGAATTTGCCGACGTGATCGTCTTCACCAGGCCGTCACCCGCGATCCAGAAGCTGGCGCTTGGAATCCTGGCGCCGCTCGGCAATCTGCTTGGCTATCGGGCGATCGACCCAAGCTACTGCAAACCGCACGGACATATCACGCCTGCCGCCGAAATCCTCGCTCTGGCAGGTCTTCCGGCTGGCTGATCCCGATCGAATGCAGGTAGTGGTCGCTTCGGAGCTGCTGATGCCGTTGATGATCGCCGCGCCTTTATGGCGCCTCGTTACCCGCGTCGAGCGGTGGTCGTCGCAACCGCATTTGGGTCGTAGGCCTTCCAGGTGCCTCGGCCTCTCGCCTTGGCCTGATAGAGCGCCTTGTCGGCATTCTTGAGCAGCCCCTCCGGATCTGCCTGATCTCCGGGGAAGACGGTATAACCGATGGTTCCGCCGGGAAGCAGGGTGACATCGTCCATCTTCAGCGGCTGCGACAAGTTCTTCATGATCCGTGTCGCCAGGCTGACGTCGCCGGTGCCGTCCGTTGGACCATACATCAGCACGGCGAATTCATCGCCGCCCAGTCTCGCAACCATGTCACCGCGCCTGATCGATTTCTCGAGACGTCGCGCAATCTCGACCAGAAACATGTCTCCCACGGCATGCCCGAAATTGTCGTTGACTTCCTTGAAGCGGTCGAGGTCGAGAAGCATGACGACAAGCTCTCCGCTCTCCGCTCGCGCCTTGTCGACCAGCCTGTTGAGTTCGCGGTTGAAGAAGGCGCGGTTTGGCAAGCCGGTGAGAGGATCGTGCAGCGCCTGGCGTTCGAGACTCTTCTCGAAACTGCGCCGTTCCGTTACATCAGAGATCGTCTGCACGGTGCAGCCATTGGCCAGGACCTTGGTGCGTAAGGCGAAGGTTCTGCCATCGCCGAGTTCGACCAGCTTCTCGCCGTCCTCGCGAAGCGTCGCAAGTTTTTCAGCCAGATGATCGTCCAGGCTTTTGCGAGGACCAAGCGGCTCCTCGCTAAGCTTGACCGACGCCCGGATGATATCGGCGAAGCTGGCGCCCGGTATCCGCAGATGTGCCGTGAGAGGAAACAATTCGCTGTAACGATTGTTGCAGAACAGAATGACGCCATCTGGATCGTACATCGCCAACCCATCATTCATGTTCTCAAGCGCCTGATCCAGATAGGCCTGGGTCTCTTCGAGCTTTGTTTGCAACGTCCTGCGCAGCGTGACATCGCGATTGTGCGTGATCAGCCCGATGACATCGCCCACATCGTTCGTCATCGGCGCCTTCAAGGTCGACAGCCAGCCTGTCGAGCCATCGGCAAAAATGCCCGGCTGCTCGATGGTGGCATGCTTTCCCTCCCGCAGCACCGCCAGTTCGTCGTCACGAAACTGTTTCGCGAGTTCCGGCGGATAGAAATCGAAATCGGTCTTGCCGAGAAGGTCGTCCGCGCTCGCCGCTCCCATCAGTTTCGCAGTGGCCGGATTTGCCGCCAGGAACCGGCCATCGACACCTTTGATGTTCAGGCAATCCGGCAAGGCGTCGACCATGGAGCGAAAAAGCTGGTTGGCGACGGACAGTTCGCGACGCCGCATTTCCTGGAGAAGCAGAACGCCCAGCAGCAGGGTGGCCACAAACGCCAGCAAAACACGCTGCCAAAGCTGCGATATCAGAACAGCCTGCTGTTCCAGGGGCAGCGTCAGCACAAGCACCGAACTCAACGTCGCAACCGCGGCAGCCATGAATATGAGGTCGAGGTATCGGATGCGCCGGGATCGACGCAGAGCATAGCCAAGCAATCCGATGGTCGTCGCAAGCATAATGCTCAAAACGCCCGAGAAGACTGCTCCGCCAAGATACAGGCGATACATCAAGGCCGCCCCGGCTGCCATGACGGCTGCGGGCACCCCACCGAACAAGCCTGTCACGGCGATCAACGGCCCACGAAAATCATTGTAGACGCCGGGGGAGGCCTCGAAGGCCATCATCATCGAGCCGACGGTGCCTGCGGTCATTACAACGCCAAACAGCAGCCTTTGGCGCGTCTCGCTCAACCGGGCCACGAAATCGCCCACGGAACTCCAGGCAACCAGCATGACAGCGGAAGCGGCAAGATTCGCAAAGAGAGGTTGCCAGATAGCCACCACGGAACCTTTCGGCATAAAGACCGGATGGCATTGTCGACGGCGACGAATTTCTGATTGGTTACTCGATTTATTTATCTGATTGAATGGTGAATTTATCACTTGCAGCGGATCTTCAAACCGCAATCGCCGCCACCAGAATCCGGTTCTGCCGGCGTATCGCCGCGCGCAACTCCGCAATCCTCGCCTCGTCGCGCTTCACGAATTCGATGAACATCATGTTCATGTTGTTGAAGATGAGTTCGCCGAGCGCCGACCCGTCGATGTCGCGGCGTGCCAGGCCGATCTCTTGCAGCCTGGCGATCAGGGCGCGGATCTGCTCGATCAGCGCCCGGTCGAGCCCGCTATAGGCCTGGCCGAACGGGCTGTCGGGAAGCTGCGTCGAGATTGCCATCGCCTGGCGCCACATCTCCTTGCTGAGATAATGCAGCGAATGCTCGATATAGATGCCGAGCAGCGTATCCAGCGCATCGCCGACATTGGCCGGCGGGTTGGCAACGACGCCGCGCCCGGCATTGAGCACCTCGTTGACCTCCATCGAGACGATGGCGCCGAGGATGTCGCCCTTGTTCTCATAGTAATTGTAGATCGTGCCGATCGAGACTTCGGCCTGAGCGGCGATCGTCTCAATCTTGGCGCCTTCATAGCCGGCCTCGCGGAAAAGGGCCGCGGCCGCCTCGATGATGCGGCGGTGCCGGTCTGCCTTTTGCCTTGCCCGCAATCCACTCATATCGGCTGTTTGCCACAAAAACAGAATTGACTCAATTTTAGAATTGGTTCAATTTTTTGCAAGAAGCCAGTAAGGCAAGGGAGAACACTCGATGTCCATGAATTTTACGTCCGTTCTGAAAACCCATTTGCGTGCCGCAACCGCGGCTGCAGCCCTGCTGCTCGCGACCGGGGCTCAGGCCGCGGATCTCAACGCGTTGATCTGGTGCGATCATGCCGACCCGGCGCTGCTGCAGCCTTTCGAGGAGGCCAATGGCGTCAAGGTCAATGTCAAGGAGTTCGAAGGCACAGGGGCAGGCCTGGCCATCGTCGAACAGTCGCAGCCGGGCGACTGGGACGTGATGGTGATCGACTCGATCGACATCCCGCGAGGCGTCGAAAAAGGCCTGTTCGAACCCTTGCCGGAAGACAAATTGCCTGTCGCCGATCTCTTTCCCGAGGTGAGGATGGACGGTTCCACCGTCGTCGACGGCAAGCGCTACGGCATCACCGAAAAATTCGGCTACAACACCATCGGCTACAACAAGACCAAGGTCGACCCGGCCGACATGCAGTCGATGGCAGCCCTCACCGGCGACAAATACAAGGGCAAGATCGCCATCTATGACTACTACCTGCCGGTCATCGGCATGGCGGCGCTGGCCATCGGCAAGAAGACGGCGGAGCTGACCGAGGCCGACCTTCCCGCCATCAAGGCCGAACTTCTCAAGATGAAGGCCAACGCCAAGCTGGTCGGCGAAGTCACCGCCAGCCAGACGGCGCTGGCGACCGGCGAGGTCGATATCCTGGTCGGCGGCGGCGAATGGGTGACCGCGGGGCTGGCCAAGGAGAACCCGGCGCTCGACTTCTCCATCCCGAAAGAGGGCGCGGTCCTGTGGTCGCAGTCGCTGGCGATGTTCAAGGACTCAAAGAACAAGGACATGGCGCTGAAGTTCATCCAGTACATCATGAGCCCGGAAGGCCAGGCGCGGCTTGCCACCTCCTCCTGCTACTGGGGCATGCCGGCGAACGCCAAGGCGGCGCTCACCGACGACCAGAAGAAGATCCTGCGCTTCGACGAGCAGCCTGGCTTCCTCGCCCGCGCCCAGTCCTACCCGGCGCCGAACCCCGATCTCGACAAGAAGATGCAGGACGTCTGGACCGAAATGCTGCAGGCGCAATGAGCGGCCATGAGCGCTAGCGGGAACGCCAGGCGGACCCTGCCTTGGGCGCCCCTGCCCTGGGCGCTGGTCACGCCGGCGCTCGGCTGGACGCTGCTGTTCTTCGTGCTGCCTTTCCTGGCCATGGGGCTTTCCAGCCTCACGGCGCATGACGGCGGCGCCTTCACGCTCGCCAACTACAGCCAGTTCTTCGCCAATCCGGCCTATTGGCGCGCCATGGTGAACTCGCTCGAGGTGACCGCCATCGTCACCGTGATCTCGGTGCTGCTCGCCTACCCCTTTGCCTGGATCCTCGCCGAACAGGTGCCCGAGCGCTGGCAGCGGCTGGCGCTGATGCTGGCCGTGCTGCCGTTCTGGACCTCCTATGTCGTGCGCTCCTATTCCTGGCTGCTGGTGCTGGCGCAGAACGGTGTCGTCAACCGGGCGCTGACCAGCCTCGGCCTGGTTGCCGAGCCGCTGCAACTCGCCAACACGCGTTTCGCCACCGTCACCGGCTTCGTGCATTTCTTCGTCATGCTGTTGACGCTGACCATCTTCGCCAATCTGAAACAGCTCAGCCCGAGCTACCGCAAGGCCGCCGCCGATCTCGGCGCCGGGCCGGTGCGCACTTTCCTGCATGTCGTGCTGCCGCTGACATTGCCCGGGATCATGGTCGGCGCCTTCCTCACCTTCGTGCTGTGCATCGGCGACTACATCACGCCGCAGATCCTGGGCGGCAACAACGAGCTTTTGATGCCGCAACTGGTGATGATGCAGATCGGCCGGCGCGGCGACTTTCCGCTGGCGTCGGCGCTGTCGATCATCCTGATGGCGGTCGTCACCGTCGCCTACCTCGCCTGCGCCCGCTGGCTGAAGATCGAGCGGGCCTGAGATGCGCGCTCTTGGCCGCATCGCGTCCTGGCTCTACGCGCTTGCCGTCTATGGCTTCATCTTCCTGCCTGTGGTCGTGCTGGTGCTGTTTTCGCTGCAGGCGACATCGTTTCCGATCCCGCCCTTCACCGGCCCGTCGCTGCGCTGGTACGAGGCGGTGCTTTCCGACACGCGGCTGACCTCGGCGCTGGTCAATTCGCTGCTCGTCGCCATGCTTTCTTCGCTGGCCGCAGTAACGCTCGGCTTTCTTTCCGCCTGGGGGTTTGCCCGCTTCACCCTCCCAGGCTCGGCCCTGCTGCGCGGGCTGATCACGCTGCCGCTGACGGTCAGCTATCTCATCATCGGCATGGGGCTCTTGGTGCTGTTCAACTGGGCCGGCGTGCCGAAATCGCTGCTGGCGGCCGGCATCGGCCATGTCGTGATCAACCTGCCGCTCTGCTTCGCCATCATCTACAGCCAGATGGGCGACCACCAGATCAATATCGAGCGCGCCGCGCGCGACCTCGGCGCACCCGAATGGAAGGTGCTGCTTTTGATCACCGTGCCGGTCATGGCGCCAGCGATCTTCGCCGGTTTCTTCCTGTCGATGACCTTCTCCTGGGACGAGTTCGTCATTTCCTTCCTGTTGACCCGCTTCGATACAACGCTGCCGGTCGAGATCTGGAACCTCTTGCGCTCCGGCCTCAATCCCAAGACCAATGCCATCGGATCACTGGTCTTCGCCGTCTCCATCGTCCTGGTGGTGCTGTTCGAACTGACGCTGTTGCGGAGAAAGCCGGCATGACCGCGCCCCTGGTCGATATCCGTGCCGTCTCGCACCGCTTCGGCCAGCAGACGGTCCTGAAGAACGTCTCATTGCAGATCGAACCGGGCAGCTACACTATCCTGCTAGGCCCTTCGGGCTCCGGCAAGACCACGCTGCTCTCCATTCTCGGCGGCTTTGTCAGCCCGAGCGAAGGCAAGGTGTTCATACGCGGCGAGGATTGCACCGCCGTGCCTCCGGCGAAGCGCCCGACGACCACGGTGTTCCAGGACTATGCGCTGTTCCCGCATATGAGCGTCGGCGCCAATGTCGGCTTCGGCCTGCGCATGCAAGGCGTCGATGCCACAACACGCGCCGCCAGGGCGCGCGAGGCGTTGGCGCTGGTCGGCCTGGCGTCCGCCTTCGACAAGAAGCCGCACCAGCTTTCCGGCGGCCAGCGGCAGCGTGTTGCGCTGGCGCGCGCGCTGGTCATCGAGCCGGCGGTGCTCTTGCTCGACGAGCCGCTCGGCGCGCTCGACCTCAAATTGCGCCGGCAGATGCAGGACGAGCTGAAGGCGATCCAGAAGCGGGTCGGCACCGCCTTCATCCATGTCACCCACGACCAGGAAGAAGCGATGGCGCTGGCCGACCATTGCGTGGTGATGAATGACGGTCGCATTGAGGACGAAGGCCCGCCCGAGCGCGTCTATGCGCGGCCGGCGACACGCTTTTCCGCGACCTTCATGGGTGAAAGCACTATCCTGCAGGGAAACGTGACGGAGGCGAAGAACGGGACGATCTCGGTCGCGACATCAGCCGGCGCGGTCCTGTTGCCCGCTGCATTGCAGCCAGGCGCGAAAGTCGCCCTCGCCATCCGGCCGGAGCACCTTGTCCTCGGCGCGGCCGGAGGCGCGGTTGCGCTCGGCACGGCCGAGGTAAGCGACGTCGTCTTCCAGGGCAGTTTCAAGCGCGTGCTGGCCACCTCCACTTTAGATGCGCGATTGCAGTTCGTCGCCAGGGCCCCGGCTGCGGCTGCCGTCCAGCCGGGCGACACAACAGCGGTTTCATGCAACGCTGACGACATCATCCTGCTGACGGAGTGAGCGATGGGCATGCTTCCGGTCATCGGCGCCCCCAACTGGTACGAGACAATCCGCATGGGCGACGGCGTGACGCTGATCCATGAGCCGTGGATCAAGCCGTTCTTCCGCTGCAACATCTGGCATGTGCGCGGCCGCGACCGCGATCTCCTGTTCGATACCGGCCTCGGCCATTTCAGCCTGCGCTCCCACGTGCCGCTGGTGACTGAGCGAAAACTCACCTGCGTCGCCAGCCACACGCATTTCGACCATATCGGCTGCCATCACGAATTTCCCGACCGCTGCGTGCATCGCGCGGAGGCCGAAATCCTGGCCGACCCTCGCAACGAATGGACGGTCGCCGACCGCTATGCGACCGACGAGATGTTCGATGGCATGCCGCAGGGATGGGACACGGCGCGCTACCATATCCTGCCGGCGCCGGCCGACCGGTTGTTGGAAAATGGCGATGTCGTCGATCTTGGCGACCGGGCCTTCGAGGTGATCCATACGCCAGGCCACTCGCCGGGCGGGATCGCGCTCTACGAAAACAGGACGGGCATCCTGTTATCCGGCGACATCATATATGACGGCCCGCTGATCGACGATGTCTACCATTCGCTGGTCGATGACTATGTCGCAACGCTGCTTCGCATGCGCGATCTCGATGTCACGGTCGTGCATGGCGGCCATTTCCCGAGCTTCGGCAAGGTGCGTTATCGCCAGCTTGTCGATGACTATCTCGCACACAAGCGGCAAGCCGGCTGCCATCTGCCGCAGGCCCGATAAGCATCAGCTTCCACGCGTCCCGTGCCGAGCTGTCGCGGCAATCCGGCGCGGCCCTCCGTTGGATGGCTGCTTCACACCGGATTTCAAATTGCCACCGGCAGCCACGTGATCTTCAAGCAAGCGGGCCCATGCGGCCACCGCGGCCGAGCGCGTCAGGTGGGTTCGCGCGAATTCCTGCGCCTCGGCCGCTATTTCGGCCTCCATTTTTGGATTGGCACGCAACCATTCGATACGCTCGACCAGGTCGGACATGTTTCGTGTCACCGGGACATAGTGACGGAACGGCTCGATGTCCCTGAAGAACCACTCATGCCATGGTCGTTCCTGCATCAGCACAACACGTCTGGTGTGGAGCAGCAATTTTAAGCGACCGCTGTAGCCCGCACCTTCCACGTCAATCATGTATCTGTATGTGGCTGCCTGTTCCTCCATGGTCTTGAAAGCGCCGGAATATTGCACGGACGCGGGGTCGTATTCAGGCGCGGTGTCGTAGGCCTCCAGGAGATCGGGCCGGACTGTCGCGGCCCTGACTGTCGCCTTGCGCGCGTCGTTCATGCAGCGCCCTGCCCAAAACGCGATGTTCTTGCGTGGCGGCCCTTCCGACGCGGCTGCCATCGCCGACGTTTTTTTATCGAAGTCGTCGAATTTCGCCTCCGGCCAGCCATTGAAGGTGAAATCAGGCGCGGCGATCTCGGTATATCCGTCTGCCGACGAAAAGCCGAAACGCGTTCGGTGCCTGAATCTCTTTTTAAACGGCGCATCGGCCAAGTTGACATAGAAAGGCGGAATACTACGAACGCCGAGCGATGCCAGCGCTTCGGCAACAAGGGTTAGGACTTGTACGTGCCTTTGAAGCCAGACAGCGCGGAAACTAGCCTCCAACCCTCCCCTGCTGAACTGGCAGTACATTTCGCCTCGATTGAGCCTATGCACCAAGCCGCCTCCCTGTTCGGCGATGCGAACAGATAGGGGCAGATTCGGGATCACCGCCTTGAGGCCCGCCATTTCAACGATGCTTCCCTGAGTGGTTATGTGCGAATTTTGATAGCGGTTCCGGCGAGTCAGACACTTGCGGAAGGCGGATCAGCCGCCGCCCCGCGCAGGGTCAGCCGGCAACGATTGCGGGAAGCGAGATCGTGTATTTCGGCGGCCGGCCTCTTTTGAGCTTGCGCCACGGCCTTAGCCGATCCTTCAGCCGGATAGCGGGTATCTGATAGACCGGAGGAGCCAAGCCAGCGAGTTCATAGTATCTGTCCAGAATGTTCGTCTGCAGAAGGCGGCGTTCCTGGGTGAAGAAGCTGAAATGCGCCACGACCAGATCGCCGAGCACCTTGCCTGGACGATCGAGTTTTGCCGGCAGCGTTGCTGAAAGCCATTCTTCCTCACCACCATGGTCGCCGCCTGGCGGAAAGAAACCATCGCCAAGCTCGACTATGTCCGATCCGAAAAAGCCGATTGCGTTGATCGAGAAGCGCGACAGCCTGATCTCCCGGTCCGGCACGCGGAAATCGCCGAGCCGATTGGTCCGGACGGCTTCGATGAAGACCGGATGAAGCGCCTGCGGAAAACTTGCATGAGCCCAGGAGAACTCGCATGAAGCCTGGCACGTGAGCGGTCCCTCGACCAGAACCTTGGACAGGTACTTGATCATTGTATTGCAGATCGCATTGTTGATGATCAGCGGCGCGTACCAGAGGGCCGCCCCCTTCTCCGCCATGACCCGTTTCATGAAGCGGGCGAAGAAGCCTTCCTCCAGAAAAACCACGTCATCGTCGAGGCGCAGATAGAAAGCATCCGCGTCGTCGCAGAAGCGGAAGAAATCGCCGATCGCATTGTTGCTGCCGTCGGCTTGGGGAAGCGTCTTTATCACGCAGCGCTTATCTGTCGCAGCCAGGCGTTGGAGGTAGGCACGATCGGCCTCGTTGCGACAATTGTCCCACAGATGCCATTCGTAAACATCCGCGCTTTTCAGGACATGATGGCTGAGCAAGCGAAGATATCTCTCGCGGCCGGCCGGAGTTACGACAATCAACTTCATGGGATGGTCACGTCCTGCCGTGGCCGCAGATCTGCCGCCGCTTTTTCCGATGACACTTGCGAGCGATCGCCCACATCGGCCGCGCCGGTCATAGCAGACATGAAATCGGTTGGCATCCGCTACTTCGACGCATAGGACCGTCCATCGGAGCGTCTGATCTTCCCTGGCTTCGACGGACCCCGACGGTGACCCTTCGCGCTCACCCCGGTTTGGTGTAAAGGCCGGCCTCAAACCTCAAGAGCAGGTATACGAATGAACGACAACGTGCTGAACGGTGCCGCAATCCTTATCGTCGGCGCTGGATTTTATGGCGCGACGCTCGCCGAGCGCATCGCCACGAAGCTCGGCCGGCGTGTACTGGTGATCGATAGGCGCCCGCATATCGGCGGCAATGCCTACACCGAACCGGATCCGACCACAGGCGTCGAGATACACCGCTACGGGCCGCATCTCTTCCACACATCGAACGAAGAGGTCTGGCGTTACCTCCGGAACTTCACCGACTTCAGCGCCTACCGTCACCGTGCCTTCTCGACCCATCGCGACCAGGTTTATCCGCTGCCGATCAACCTCGCCACGATCTGCCAGTTCTTCGGCCGGCGCTTCAGCCCCGACGAGGCTCGCGCCATGATTGCCGAGCAGTCGTCCGAACTTGGCGACCGTTTGCCGAGCAATCTCGAGGAGAAGGCGATATCCCTGGTCGGACGGCGGCTCTACGAGGCCTTCATCAAGGGCTACACCGCCAAGCAGTGGCAGACCGACCCGCGCGAGCTACCCGCGCAGGTCATCACGCGCCTGCCCGTCCGCTACAATTTCGAGGACGGCTATTTCAACGACCGCTTCCAGGGCCAGCCGCTGGACGGCTATACGGCGATCTTCGAGAAGATGCTCGCCCATGATCTCATCGAGACGAGGCTTGGCATTGACTTCTTCGATATCAGGAACTCGCTGCCAGAGGGCGTGCCGGTCGTCTACACCGGTCCGATCGACCGCTATTTCGACTATGCCGAAGGAGAACTCGGCTGGCGAACCATCGACATCGAACTGGAGATCATGGATACGCCGGACTATCAGGGCACCTCGATCATGAACTATGCCGACGAAGCCGTGCCCTATACACGCGTGCTCGAGTTCCGGCATTTCAACCCGGAGCGCCAGCATACAAGCGGGAAAACGCTGATCGGCCGCGAATATTCGCGTTTCGCGCGCCGCGCCGATGAACCTTATTATCCGATAGATACACGCAGGGACCAGACGATCTATGGGCGCTATATCGCGCGCACGGGCCGGGAAAAGAACATCCATTTCGGCGGCCGCCTGGGCACTTACCGCTATCTGGATATGCACCAGGCCATCGGCTCGGCCCTCAAGGCGTTCGAGACCGTGTTCGAACCCTATTTCGAAGGACGGCTGGACTCCGTGTCGCGAAATGCCGGCGCAACGGGGCCGGCGTCAATAGCCGCCATATGTTCCCGAAACCAATGAAGGGTGCGCTCAATGCCATCCTGATAACCGGTTTTCGCTTTCCAGCCAGGGAGAATGCGTCTGGCCAAAGTCAAATCCGGACACCGATTTGTCGGATCCTGGGGGGCTGGCGGACGATGCTCGATGGAGCCGCCCGGAACAAGTGAGCAGACGAATTTTGCGATCTGCAGCACGGGCACCTCGCAATCGTTTCCGATGTTCAGCGGGCCTCGATGTGAGATGTTGTCGCGCCAAAAGAAGCGCTCCAGTGCGTCGACGATATCGTCGACATGACCCCAGCTCCGCGATTGAGAACCGTCGCCGTACACGGTCAGGATTCCGGTTGTCAGGGCCTGACTTATGAAGTTCGAAATCGCGCGGCCGTCGTCGATCCGCGTTCGCGAACCATAGACGTTGAAGAGCCTCACCACTCGGACGTCAAGGCCGTCGACACGTTGCGTCTCGAACAGCAAGGACTCCGTGCAGCGCTTGCTTTCGTCATATGACGATCTGGGTCCGGTGCAATCCACGGAGCCCCTGTAGCTCTCGGGCTGTGGGGAAACCAGCGGATCGCCATAGACTTCCGAGGTCGAGGTGAAGCAGAAGCGGCCGCCCGGTTTGAGCAAGGTCAGAAGATTGAGGGCTCCACCCAAATTGGCCTTGATGGTGCGGGCCGGCGAGCGCATGTACCAGGGGGGCGACGCAGGCGAGGCAAGGTGGATGATCTCGTCGAAGCGTCGATCGGACCGGAAGTTCTCGACGTCCTGGATTTCCAGGCTCAGGCGTGGATCGGCGATATGCGCAATGTTCTGCCGCGACCCTGTCCACAGATTGTCGACGACAACCAAGGTCTCCAAATCGGCGCGTAGCAACAGGCGGTCGATCAAATGTGAACCGATGAAGCCGCAGCCTCCGGATACCAAAACGCTGCGCGCCATAAAAAATTCAACCCCTCGACGTCGGCCGTCCAAGGCCACGTGACTCTTCCGCCAAGCGTCATGTAGATCGCGACCGACGCCAATTGCAATGAGCGGCTTGGCGTAGGCTGTGTATTCACGGCTGAGGAACCGCTAAAGCGTGTCCCGTTTGAAGGAATTCAGGCGGCGCGTTCCGGAGCCTGGCGAATTCACAGCGCCCTTTGCGGGCACGGCGTGCCGGCGGCGTCACCGCAGCGTGAAGCCGTGGGCTGGGGTCGGAAACTCATTTCTTCGGACTGGCGCACCAGTTGGGCGAAGGCCAGGGCGAAACCTCCCAGCATCAGGAAGACGATAATCAGGCGTGCCAGTGGCAATAGATCGGCCTCGACTGGTTAGCCCCCACGCCGCCCGTCCGCTGTCGGCTAACATGATCGATCCGGCTTTACGAGAGCTTAAGCCTGGCCTTAACCATCACATTCGCTTGTGCCGCGACACGATGCGCGAACAATCGCCCCAGCGCCTCCCTTTGCAGAAATGCCCGCCCATGCTACCCCGGCGCTGGCGCAGCCCAGCAACCGGCCGCCACTCGGGAGCCATGAGCAAAGCCGCCAGCCCTTTCGCCTTCGTCTCCTCCGGCACCGCCGACGCCAATGCGGCGCTGGAGAGCCTTTCGGCGCGCTATGGCCAGACACCGATCGAAGAAGCCGAAATTGTCGTCGCGCTCGGCGGCGACGGCTTCCTGTTGCAGACATTGCGCGACACGATGAGCACGGGAAAGAAGGTCTACGGCATGAACCGTGGCACCATCGGCTTCCTGATGAACGAGTACCGCGCCAGCGGCCTGGCGGAGCGCATCGCGGCTGCGGTTGCCGAAACGATCCGTCCGCTGGAGATGCTGGCGGTGACGCATGAAGGCGAAACGGTCTCGGCGCTGGCGATCAACGAGGTGGCGCTGTGGCGCCAATCCTATCAGACGGCCAAGATCCGCATTACCGTGGACGAGCAGGAACGGCTGGAGGAGTTGAACTGCGACGGCGTGATGATCGCCACGCCGGCCGGCTCGACCGCCTACAATCTGTCAGCTCACGGACCGATCCTGCCACTCGACGCGCCGCTGCTGGCGCTGACTCCGGTCAGCCCGTTTCGTCCGCGCCGCTGGCGCGGCGCGCTGCTCTCCAACAAGGCGACTGTGCGCTTCGATATTCTGGAGCCGGAAAAGCGGCCGGTGAACGCCGCCGCCGACCACACCGAAGTCAAGGCGGTGACCTCGGTCACGGTCAGGGAGTCACCGAATGCGACGGCGACACTGCTGTTCGATCCCAACCATTCTTGGAACGAACGCATCCTCACGGAGCAGTTCCGCTACTGAGCCAGCGCCTGTCCGCCGCCTGATTAAGCATCGCGATTAAGGTTACAACTTCACAATCGTGCTGATCCCGGCTGTTTCTGTTGACAAATCGCAGGCTTGCGCCTATCGCAATGCACAATATCGCAGGCGCGTGGCGCTTGCCGCGACGGCTACCGTTGCGCCCCCGAACTCAGCCAAAGACAGCCAACACTTGTCCTCAGACACCCAGATCGCTCAAGAAGCGTTGACTTTCGCAGACCTTGGCCTGTCGCCAAAGGTCCTTTCCGCAGTCACCGATGCCGGATACACCCAGCCGACGCCAATCCAGGCTGGCGCCATACCGCACGCCTTGCTCGGCAAGGATATTTTAGGCATCGCCCAGACCGGCACCGGCAAGACGGCATCGTTTGTGCTGCCGATGCTGACGCGCCTCGAAAAAGGCCGGGCACGCGCCCGCATGCCGCGCACGCTGATTTTGGAACCGACGCGCGAACTCGCCGCGCAGGTCGAAGAGAATTTCATCAGATACGGCAAGAACCACAAGCTCAACATCGCTCTGTTGATCGGCGGCGTGTCCTTCGACGAGCAGGACAAGAAGCTGGAGCGCGGCGCCGACGTGCTGATCGCGACGCCCGGCCGTCTGCTTGACCATCGCGAGCGCGGCAAGCTGTTGCTCAACGGCGTCGAGATCCTTGTCATCGATGAGGCCGACCGCATGCTCGACATGGGCTTCATCCCCGACATCGAGCGCATCTGCGAGATGATCCCGTTCACGCGCCAGACGCTGTTCTTCTCGGCGACGATGCCGCCGGAGATCACCAAGCTCACCGAGAAATTCCTGCATGCGCCGGTGCGCGTCGAGGTCTCGAAAGCGGCGTCCGCCGCCACCAACATCATCCAGCGGCTGGTCAAGTCCGGCTCGAAACCCTGGGACAAGCGCGAGACGCTGCGCAACCTGATCAAGGCCGAGGATGCGGAGTTGAAGAACGCCATCATCTTCTGCAATCGCAAGGTCGAGGTCTCGGAACTTTTCCGCTCGCTGCTGAAGTATGATTTCGATGCCGGCGCGCTGCATGGCGACATGGACCAGCGCGCGCGCATGCAGATGCTGGCCAATTTCCGCGACGGCAAGTTGCGCTATCTCGTCGCCTCGGACGTCGCGGCGCGCGGCCTCGACATTCCCGATGTCAGCCATGTCTTCAACTATGACGTACCGATCCACGCCGAAGACTATGTCCATCGCATCGGCCGTACCGGCCGCGCCGGACGCTCGGGAAAATCCTTCACCATCGCCACCAAGTCGGACACCAAATACATCGACGCCATCGAGCGACTGATCGGCACCAAGATCGAGTGGCATGACGGCGATTTGTCGACGGTGGTCGCCAGCGAAGGCGAGGACGAAGCACCGCGTCGTGGCCGTGGCGCCCCGCGCCGCGCCGGCCGCAAGGACGACGACCGCAAGAATGGTGGCGAGCGCAAGCCACGTGGACGCCACGCCAAGCCCGGCGAAGACGCGGCACAGGAAGCCACGCGCGAGGAACAGCCCGATGTCGCCGAGGCAGCGGTCGCCGACATCGGCGAACGGCGTGCACGCAAGGAAGCGATCCGTTCGGAAAACAGCGAACGCCAGGCTTCACCCGACCGGAAGCCCTCATCCGACCGCAACGCTCAGCGCACGCCGGAACGTGGCGACAGCAAACCGCAGCGCGACCGCCCTGCCCGCCATCGCCAGGAAGACAATGACGCGACCGTCGGCTTCGGCGACGACATGCCGGCCTTCATGCGGATCATCGCCAAGGTCTGACAAATCAAATGGAGGAGCGGTTCAGCGATGCCAAAATCGTTGAACCGCCCTAACGCGTGCCACGCTGCAACCGGGTAGCCGTCACATCGGTCCGGGCATCATCTTGGTCGGTTTCTCCAGCATCGGGAACTCGGCCTCGCTGCATTTCACGTTCGGGTTCGTCGGGCTGAACATGCCGTTCGGGTTGTCCCTGAACAGCCACGCATGAAGATCGTAGTGGACGAACTCCTTCGGGATAAGGGGATAGTGCCCCTCCATCGGTCCCTGGAAGACCTGGCCAAAGAGCTTCGGAGGTTCCTTGGTGTCTGGAGTCAGAGGCACCAGCCATTCCACGCCTACCAAGTGCAGGCCTTTCTCGGTCGGCTCATAGATCAGCACATTCGGGCGCATCGGGTCGAGCTCCTGGCCGACGCTGGGGACGTTGACGAAATGGATGCCCATGGCGCCCTCCGGGTAATCCATCGCGCCGGATATCTTTTCTCCGCTGTAGTGGACGCAGCCGACGGTCGACAGATAAAGGTCGCGTATGGCGGCCGTGTAATCTTCATACTTGGCCAGCGATTTTTTCAAGGCTTCGATGTCGGCCTTGTTGGCGTCCTCGGCCTGGGCCGTGGCCATGCCAAGCCATGCACCAATCACACCTGTCAAAACGAGGACGCCGCAACGCCCAAGGCGAGTTGTTCTTGTCATGCATTCCTCCCAGATTTTCTGATCTGGCCGTGCAAGACCGAGGCGTCAAAGATGCTGATTGCGCGGCCGATTTTTACTGCCTCATCCCCTCTGGAACAGCGTCGATGCTAATCCTTTCCGCGGTTGCGCGAAAGCAGTTCGTTAGAACTAGCTAATGCTCTTCGTTGGGCGGCGGAGCACAAACGTTCATAGACACAAAAACGGCCCCGAAACGGGGCCGTTTTTCGCATTTGGTGCCGTATTGTTCAGGTGAGCGGCGAAAGCTGGATCTCGACGCGGCGGTTTTGTGCGCGGCCCTCGGCCGTGGCATTTGAGGCGACCGGACGCGTCTTGCCGAAGCCGGTAACGGCGAAGCGGCGGGGATCGACGCCCTGCCCGGACAGATAGTTGGCGACCGCCAAGGCGCGGCGCTGCGACAGGTCGAAATTGTGCTCGGCGCTACCGGTCGAATCAGTGTGGCCGAATACGTCGACCGTGGTCTGCTTGAACTTCTTCAGCACAAGCGCCACCGAATTCAGGACGTCATAAAAGCCGGGCTTCACGGCATCCTGGTCGACATTGAAGGTGATGTCGGACGGCATGTTGAGGATGATCTGGTCGCCGGTGCGGGTGACGCTGACGCCGGTACCCTCAAGCTGCCGGCGCAGTTCCGCCTCGTTCTGGTCCATGGTAGCGCCGATGGCGCCGCCGGCCAGCGCACCGATGCCGGCGCCGATCAGCGCGTTGCGGCGATCATTGCCGCCGGCAAGCAGGCCGACGCCGGCGCCGGCCAGCGCGCCGAGACCGGCACCGGCCGCGGTGTTGGAGATCTTCTGGTCTCCAGTATACGGATCGGTGGTGGTGCAGGCGCTCATGAGTACAGCCGTCGCCACAACGACGAGCACAGTCTTTTTCATCGGGTAGTCCCTCTCCAAACCGCGGTCGCGCCGAAGGCGCGCCAAATCAGCCCTTCCTGCGTCGTTGTAACATGAAATGCGGCGAAAAACGGAACGGGAAAAGCGGCTGACCATGGCTTTTCCCGCTCAATCACGGCCGCTGCGTCGGGCGATCGGCTACCAAAGATTCTTGCCGTCGATGACGACGACTTCGACCTTGTCGAGGTCGAAATCGTCAAACAAGCGCGAATTCACGCTGATCTTGGGATTGTCGAAATCCGGCTTGCCGGTCGACCAGTCCGGCGTTTCGGTGAAGGTGCCGCAGCCGCAGGTCGCGCAGAAACCATGCTTTACGGTTTTCGATCCCCACCTGTAGAACGAGACATTCTCGAGCGGGCTGGTGAGCTTGAATTGCGAAGGGGTGTAGTAGGCCCACAACGAACCACGCTTCGAGCAGAAGGAACAGGTGCATTGGGTTACGGTTTGCGGTGCTTGCGAAACCTCGAATGTCGTTGCCTTGCAGTGGCAACTTGCCTTGATGACCATGAAAAAGTCCCTTGTCCTTGTCCGCCGGACCCGAGGCGACAAGGCACCATAGACGAGCCTTCCTGACAACCCTGCGTCAATAGCCCGTCACCGAGGACATCCGCCTATCGCATCGGCCCGAAAATCGAAATCATTCTGCTGCGCTGACCTTCGGTTCGGAAAGCACGATGCGTAGATTCAAAAGTATTAGAGCGTATTTTGTGCGTCCAAGTGGACGCACGTCGCTCTGATACGCTCAGTAGGAGCGCGGCGGCACGAACAGGCAGATAGTCTTGCCGGCGTCGAGGCCAGCCTGATGAGCGCACCAGTGGAACTCGCCATCCGGGCTGTCCTTGACGCGCTTGTCGGTCATGGGAACAACCTCGCCCGTGCCGGCAATCACATAGCCCTCGGGTTTTTCCAGGACTTCGCCCGTATGCGTCGTGCGGCAATCATAGTTCGCACAGCAGGCGAATGGATAGCTCCAGCCTTGCGGCTTCGCCGCGGTCGGCGTGGCGTCGTGTGCAAACGCAGGTGCCGTCAGCACCGCGATCGCCCCGGTTGTGAACAAGGAAAGCAAGAGGCGGCCCGCCGTTTGTGCGGCTGAAGCCGATCGGATCATTGAAGCAGGCATGGGCGCAGTCCTATCAAACGAGTTATCAAGCGTTTCGCTTGCCCCGCCCGGAACGTGTCTTCCCAGTAGCCGGATCGTCAGGTCGCAGATATGCCGCGTCCGGCCATAAATGCTTTTACTCCCAAGCCCTGGATGCTGGGCTGATTCCTTGGTTGGCGCAAGAAATTGCTGATACTCAGCCCAACAACCGACTGCATCAATTCCGAAAACCGCAAACGGTTCCGGAAGGGATCGCGCACGATCGATAAAATATTAGAACACTCTGTTATAAGTCGTTTTCGACACTCGGCTCCAAATCTGGAACCGAGCCGGCCTGCTCAACGACAGGGCGGCCTTCGCGGCCACACCGTGGGCCGTCAGTCGATGTCAGCCACCACTTCGCCGGCGCCGCCCTCGATGCGCTGCGACAGCGAAGCTTCCATGAAATCGTCGAGGTCGCCATCCAGCACGCTCGACGGGCTTGTGCTCTCGACGCCGGTACGCAGATCCTTCACCAACTGATAGGGCTGCAGCACGTAGGAGCGGATCTGGTGGCCCCAGCCGATATCGCTCTTCGACGCTTCGGTGGCATTGGCCACCGCCTCGCGCTTTTTCAGCTCTTCCTCGTAGAGCCGCGAGCGCAGCATCTCCCAGGCTTTCGCCTTGTTCTTGTGCTGGGAGCGTTCGGCCTGGCAGGCAACCGCGATGCCGGTGGCCAGATGGGTGATGCGGACGGCCGAATCGGTGGTGTTGACGTGCTGGCCGCCCGATCCGGACGAGCGATAAGTGTCGATGCGGACATCGGATTCGGAAACGTCGATCTCGATCGTGTCGTCGATGACGGGATAAACCCAGACACTGGCGAAAGACGTGTGGCGACGCGCATTGCTGTCATAGGGCGAAATGCGCACGAGACGGTGGACGCCGGATTCCGTCTTCAGCCAGCCATAGGCGTTGTGGCCCTTGATCAGCAGCGTGGCGGACTTGATGCCGGCTTCTTCGCCGTCATGCACTTCCAGCACCTCCACCTTGAAGCGGCGCCGCTCGGCCCAGCGCGTGTACATGCGCAGAAGCATCGAGGCCCAGTCCTGGCTTTCCGTGCCGCCGGCGCCGGCATGGATTTCGAGATAGGTGTCGTTGGCGTCCGCCTCGCCCGAAAGCAGCGTCTCGATCTGGCGGGCCTTTGCTTCGCCGCGCATCGAGCGGATCGAAGCTTCAGCCTCGGCGACGACGCTCTCGTCGCCCTCTTCCTCGCCAAGCTGGATCAGGCCGACATTGTCATCCAGCGCCTGGGTGAGACTTTTGACCGCCGCGATGCCTTCCTCCAGGCCCTGGCGCTCTCGCATCAGCTTCTGCGCTTCCAGAGGTTCGTTCCATAGGCTGGAATCCTCGGCGCGCACATTCAGGTATTCAAGCCGCTTTATGGCCTGATCCCAGTCAAAGATGCCTCCTCAGCAGGGTTATCGCCTGCCTGATCTCGTCGACGATGTTCTGCGTTTCCGCGCGCATGGCTGAGTTTTTGTCCTGTTTTGGAAATAGTGCCCGGAGCGCTTCCACTCCCGGTCGGCGCGATACATAGGCACGGCACCGCCGCCTGTAAAGCCAAATGGCCAGCCGGCAAGGCAATCGCTCCGGTGAATTCGCGCCTTGCCCATCCGGCGTCAGGCCGGGCTGGATCTGCGCGGCGGACCAGGCAAGCCGACCGACTGGGCCGACCGAACAGGCCGACCGTCAGTAGAGGCCGCCGCCGCCAGACTGGATGGCCTGGTTGGCCTGCGGCGACAGCGCCCCGCCAGAGGCGTTGGATCCATCCGCGCCCATGCCGATCACCCAGTAGCTGTCGGCGGGACCGGTGCCCGGCTTGAAGGCTTCGATAATGGTGCCTGCTGCGCCCTCGCTGGCACGCATGCCGGTCTTGCGATTGATGGCGATCAGCTTCATACCTTCGGGGACCTGGAAGTCGACATTGGGCGTGCCGTCCAGCGCCACGCGCATGAAGTCCTTGAAGATCGGCGCGGCGAGGCCGCCGCCGGTCGCGCCTTTGCCGAGACCTTTCGGCTGGTCGTAGCCCATATAGAGGCCGACGACGAGATTGGGCGTGTAGCCGATGAACCAGGCATCCTTCTCGTCATTCGTCGTTCCGGTCTTGCCGGCGATGTGGCGGCCGAGTTCGGCGACGGTGGCGCCGGTGCCGCGCTGGACGACGCCCTCCATCATCGAAGTGATCTGATAGGCGGTCATCGGATCGAGCACCTGCTCGGAATTATCGACAAGTTCCGGCTCGGGCTGGTTCTGCCATTCGGCGGCATTGCAATTTTCGCAACCGCGTTCGTCCTGCTTGAACACCGTCTTGCCGTAACGGTCCTGAATGCGGTCGATCAGCGACGGCTTGATCGACTTGCCGCCATTGGCCATGATCGAATAGGCCGACACCATGCGCATCACGGTCGTCTCGCCCGAACCCAGCGCCATCGGCAGATACGGCGCCAGATGGTCATAGACGCCGAAGCGCTCGGCATATTCCACGACCAGCTTCATGCCCATGTCGTTGGCGAGGCGCACCGTCATCAGATTGCGCGACTTCTCGATGCCGGACCGCAAGGTCGCCGGTCCCGCCGCCGTTCCGTCGTAATTCTTCGGAGTCCAGGTCGTATTGCCGCTCTGGATGGTGATCGGCCCGTCCATGATCACCGAGGCCGGCGTATAGCCGTTGTCGAGGGCGGCCGAATAGACGATCGGCTTGAACGAGGAGCCCGGCTGTCGCATGGCCTGCGTGGCGCGGTTGAACTCGGACTGCGCGTAGGAGAACCCGCCGACCATGGCCAGAACGCGGCCGGTATGCGGATCCATGGCAACCATGCCGCCTTCCACTTCAGGAACCTGGCGCAGGCTGTAGGCGTTGTCCGAACCTTCGTTCTTCTGCACGAAGATGACGTCGCCCGGCTTCAGCACCTCCGCCGGCGATCTTGCCTTGACCGTCTTGCCATTGACCACATGACGCATGGCGAAGCTCATGTCCTCGCGGCTCACCGTGCCCTCGATGCGCTCCTTGACGAGGTCGCCCGAGACCTGCCGCGTTGGCTTAAGGCCGATGGACAGGCCGGTTGCCGAACTGTCGAGCACGACGGCGAGCGACCATTCGGGCACATCCTCCAGCCCCTTGACGCCGCTCAAAGGCACACCCCAGTCGCCTGAGATATCGATGTTCTTCACCGGCCCGCGATAGCCGCGCAGCGTATCGTATTTAAGCAATCCGTTCTGCATCGCCTTGCGCGCGATGAGCTGCATTTTCGGATCGAGCGTCGTGCGCACGGACAGGCCGCCCTCGTAGAGCGCGTTCTCGCCATAGCGTGCGATGATCTGGCGGCGCACCTCCTCGGTGAAATATTCGCCGGCGAACAGATAGGGGCCGGTGCGGCGTGGCGTGACGCCGAGCGGTTCGGCCTTGGCCTTCTCGCCCTCTTCATGCGTAACGTAGCCATTTTCGACCATCTGGTCGATGACCCAGTTGCGGCGCTCCAGCGCGCGGTCGGTATGCTTGAAGGGATGGTAGTTGTTGGGGCCTTTCGGCAAGGAGGCCAGGTAGGCTGCTTCCGCCACGCTGAGCTCGTTCACCGACTTGTCGAAATAGGTGAGCGCGGCGCCGGCGACGCCATAGGCGCCGAAGCCGAAGAATATCTCGTTAAGATAAAGCTCCAGGATCCGGTCCTTCGAATAGGCCTGCTCGATGCGGAAGGCGAGGATCATCTCCTTGATCTTGCGCTCGTAGGTCTGATCCGAGGTCAACAGGAAATTCTTCGCCACTTGCTGGGTGATGGTCGAGGCGCCAACCTGGCGCCTGCCCGATCCGAAATTCTGCAGATTGACAATGACCGCGCGGCCAAGCCCGGTCATATCGATGCCGGGGTGGTTGTAGAAATTCTTGTCCTCGGCCGACAGGAACGCCGCCTTGACGCGGTCCGGTATTGCCTGGATCGGCAAATACAAGCGCCGTTCGCGCGCATATTCAGCCATTAGCGCGCCGTCCGACGCATGGATGCGGGTCGTCACCGGCGGCTCATACTTGGCCAGGACCTCGTAGTCGGGCAGATCCTTCGACAAATGGCTGATATAGATCGCCACGCCCGCCGCGACCAAAAGGGCCAGCGCCGTGCCGATGCCGAAGAAATAGCCAATGAGACGAATCATGCCCGCTCCAGTCCTTGGTTCGGGAATCTCCTAAACGAAGCCGCCTTTCGCGCAAGCTTTCGAGACGATCCCGATCCGCATTCGAAAACCCATGTCGCCATCATGTGGGTAAAATACGGCAGGCCAGGATTTCGGTTTCGAATACCTGACAATAAAGGCACGGGGTGTTGTCACCGTGCAACGCTGCCCCTGGTTGTGGGCGATGGCTGGCATGTCAGCCGCCGGTTCCCGCCCCCGCCTTGGCTGAGGCAAACAGCGCGACGGCGTTGGTTATGCTCTGGGCCGCCTTGCCGCGCCAATCGGCGCTGAGCAATTGCGCCTCGTCCTTGGCATTGGAGAGATAGCCGAGTTCTACCAGCACGGAAGGCACATCCGGCGCCTTCAGCACCTTGAAGCCGGCCGAACGCTGCGGATTGTTGATGAGGCCGACGCTGCTGGAAAGCTGGCCGACCAGAGTATGGGCGAAACTCATCGAGAAACTGTGCGTTTCGCGGCGAATCAGGTCGATCAGGATATCGGTCACTTCCTTGTTGTCGTCCTTGATCTCCATGCCGGCGAACTGGTCGGAGAGGTTTTCACGGTCGGCAAGCGCCTGGGCTTGCGGGTCGGAAGCCTTGTCGGAGACGGTGTAAACGGTCGCGCCACGGATGCCCTTGAGGCTGATCGTATCGGCGTGGATCGAGATGAGCAGGTCGGCCTCGTGCTGGCGGGCAATGCGCACGCGGTCGTCCAGCCGCAGGAACACGTCGCTCTCTCGTGTCATGAACACGTCGTATTTGCCGACCGCAGCAAGCTTGTCGCGCAATTCGGTGGCAAAGGCGAGCGTGACGTTCTTCTCGATCGTGCCGTTCAGGCCCTCGGCGCCGCCGTCGATGCCGCCATGACCGGGATCGATGACCACGGTGAAGCGATGGCCCGGATTGGAGACCGGGCCGGTACCGACCCGGCCGCCCTTGTCGGCGGAAGCCGTCGAACCGGTGGTCAACGCCTGATTGGAAAGTGCGGCGTCGAATTCGCGCGCGGACGCCGCCGACATGTCTATGGCGATGCGGTAGCCATTGCCGTCCTCGTTTTTGAGCACGTCGAGCCTGTCTATGGCGAATGGGCCCTTGCCGGTGAGGATCAGCCGCGAGGCGCCCTCGCCCAAATCGCCGTAGCGCACGTGCCTGACCAGGCCACGCGCCTTCACATCCTTGGCATTGATGGCGAATCGGGTGCTTGGCAGATCGATGACCAGGCGGTTAGGGCCGCGCAGGAGGAACCATTTGACGTCGGGTTCGCGATCGAAATTGACGACGATGCGCATCTTGGTGGCGTCGCCGGCCATTTTGTAGCTCGTCGCAAGAAGCGGCGTCTCGACGGCAAAGGAAACCGGCGGGAAAGCCAGACAAACGGCAAACAACAGCAGCAGGCAGGCGGCACGGGAGAAAATGCCGCCGACACGCCTGCCCTTGTCCGTGAAACCTGCCAGTCCCATTTCTTTCCAGTCGCTCAGGTTTGGCGCCAGAAGGCGATCGTCTTGTCGAAGTGCCGGTCAAGCCGCGAACTCGATTAACGATTGGTATCCAGAGAAGGTTAACCAAGCCTTTTCATGCAAGGTCCAAACCCTGTACCTGCCGTAACGGAACTGCTTTTTGCCGGCATCGGAAATCGGGGTTGCCTTCCAACCCGCCAAATCATAAAAGCGATGGTGGATCACTGCAATCCTGGAACCGTCCTCTTCCGCAGCTTCCTGCTACAGGTCAGACGAAAGGCGGCTCCTTCGCTTCAGGCGAAAAGGCATCAGGTGATCGCGACGAATTTCGCAGGTGTAAGCCCGTGGCGGGGGAAGCGCCTGCGTGAGGAAAACGGCCGGGATTGTTCCGCGCCGGCTCTGTACGAGCAAACAAGCTGGTCCGGATTTCCCGGGCTTTGGTTCAAAAAGGATCCGCTGGTTACGATGGCTTCAAGCGCAATCATGGAAAGGTCCGCAGCAAACCGCGCCATTGTGGCAGCGGGCGGCACCTCCATGGCGCTCAAGCGGCGGCCGGCGGACGTTCAAATGTCCGGCACCCATGTTCACCCGCAGCGAAGGGCTTTGCCCCGCAAGCTGCAAGCGATGACGGCTGTCGGCGGGAAACGAAATAATGCCCAACAAAATGCTGATAGACGCCTCCCACCCGGAGGAAACACGTGTTGTCGTCGTTCGCGGTAACCGTATCGAAGAATTCGACTTTGAATCCCAGGACAAGAAGCAGCTCAAAGGAAACATCTATCTCGCCCGCGTAACCCGCGTCGAACCCTCCCTTCAGGCAGCCTTTGTCGAATATGGCGGCAACCGTCACGGTTTTCTCGCCTTCAGTGAAATTCACCCCGACTACTACCAGATCCCGGTCGCCGACCGTCAGGCGCTGTTGCGCGCGGAAGCGCAGGAGGCTGAGGACGAGGACGAAGAGGACGGCGAAGGCGAAGACCGCCAGAGCCGCGAACGCGGCCGGCGCGGCCGCCGTCGTGGCGGCAAGAGCCGCGATCGCGGCGAGCACAAGCGCGACGCAAGCACGGCCGATTCTGCCGATTCCAATGAGAGCGGCGGTCATAATGAGAGCCATGAGGATGCGGTCGCGGAAAATGTCGACGCCGCACCTGAACATGATAACTCCGCAGCCGATAGCGCGGATCACGGCGAGGACGTTGCCGACCGTGGCGAGGATAGCGCTGACGCTGAGACCGAGGCTTCCGAAGGCGGGCCCAATTCCATTGCCGCCAGCATCGAAGCGGATGTGATCTCCGAAGCCGTGCTGCAGGCAGAGCCTGCGGGCGAAGCCACCTCGAGCGACAATGATCGCGGTTTGCTGGAAGAGGTGCAATCCTCACACTCGGACGACCATGAGGTCGAATCGGTCGGCGCCGAGGATGCGCTGGATGAAGTGCGCAATCGCCGCAAGCCGGTGCGCCGCCAGTACAAGATCCAGGAAGTGATCAAGCGCCGGCAGATCCTGCTGGTGCAGGTCGTCAAGGAAGAGCGCGGCAACAAGGGCGCGGCACTCACCACCTATCTATCGCTTGCCGGCCGCTATTCGGTGCTGATGCCGAACACGGCGCGCGGCGGCGGCATTTCGCGCAAGATCACCAGCGCGGTGGACCGCAAGCGGCTGAAGGAAGTCGTCGCCGATCTCGAAGTGCCGCAAGGCATGGGCGTTATCCTGCGCACCGCCGGCGAAAGCCGCACCAAGGCCGAGATCAAGCGCGACTACGAATATCTGATGCGGCTTTGGGAAAACGTCCGCAATCTGACTCTGGAGTCCACTGCCCCTGCCCTGGTCTATGAGGAAGGCAGCCTGATCAAGCGCTCTGTGCGCGATCTCTACAACAAGGACATCGACGAGATCCTGGTCTCCGGCGACGAAGGCTACCGCGAGGCCAAGGATTTCATGCGCATGCTGATGCCGAGCCACGCCAAGGTCGTGCAGCCGTTCCGCGACACGACGCCGATCTTCGTGCGCAATGGCATCGAGGCACAGCTCGACCGCATGCTGCAGCCGCAGGTGACGCTGAAGAGCGGCGGCTACATCATCATCAACCAGACCGAAGCGCTGGTCGCCATCGACGTCAATTCGGGCCGTTCCACCAAGGAGCACTCGATCGAGGACACCGCGCTTCACACCAATCTGGAAGCGGCCGAGGAAGTCGCGCGGCAACTGAGGCTGCGCGATCTTGCCGGCCTGATCGTCATCGACTTCATCGACATGGAGGAGAACCGCAACAACCGCTCCGTCGAGAAGCGGCTGAAGGATCACCTCAAGAACGATCGCGCCCGCATCCAGGTCGGCCGCATCTCGCATTTCGGCCTGATGGAGATGTCGCGCCAGCGCATCCGCGCCAGCGTGCTGGAATCGACGATGAAGCCCTGCCCGCATTGCGGCGGCACCGGCCATGTGCGCTCCGATTCGTCCGTGGCGCTGATGGTGGTGCGGGCGATCGAGGAATTCCTGCTCAAGGATTCGCGCAGCCACATCACGGTGCGGACGCCGGCGGCGACCGCGCTCTACGTGCTCAATCACAAGCGCGGCACGCTGGTCGAACTCGAAAGCCGCTTCGGCCTGACCATCACCGTCGAGGCCGACGACACGGTCGGCGCCCAGCATTACGCGATCTTCCGCGGCGCGCTGGCCGAAAAGCCTGAGGGCTTCGTCGAGGCGCGCAGCTTGCCCGCCTATGTCGAGCCGGAAGAGCCCGAGGACGAAATCGTCATCGAGGAGGAGGACGAGGCTCCCGTGCAAGCGGAGCAGCCGCGCCACGGCCAGCAGCCACAGCAGCCAAGGTCCGGCGAGGATGGCGAAGGTCGCGATCGCAAGCGCCGCAAGCGCCGCAGACGGCGTGGCGGCAAGGACCGCGACCGCGAGCATGGCGCGCCGGTGGAAGATGCTTCCGCCCCGATGCCGGCGGCTGACGCCGTCGAAGCGACAAGTGATGAAGATGCTGGCGATGAACATGCCGAAGCAGGTCAGGAAGCACCGGTCGGCGTTATCGATGCCCAGGACGCTTCTGATGACGGCCAAGGCAAGAAGCGGCGGCGCGGCAAGCGCGGCGGCAAGCGCAATCGCCGTGAAGACGACGAAGACGCGAGCGCCGGCGAAGCAGCGACCGCGTCCGAGGCCGACGCCCCGCAAAGCGAGCCTGTAGCAATCGAACCGGTCGCAGCAACACCGGTCGAAGAGCCTGCGGTTCTCGCTCCAGCCAATGACGACGCGCCGAGCACGGAGAAGCCGAAAAAGCCGCGCCGCGTCGCCAAGCCCAAGAAGGCGGCTGCGGAAACTGCCGCCGCAACTGTAGCGGACGTTCCCTTGGCAGCCCCGGCCGAACCCCTTGCGCCCGTTTCGGAAGAAATAGCGGTGGTGGCTTCCGATGAAACGCCGAAGGCCCGCCTGTCGCGGCGCAAGCCCGCGCCGGTGGATGCTCCGGTCGAGCCGGTCGTCTCCTCGACCGTCGCCGACGAAGCCAAGACTGAAGAAAAGCCGAAGCGTGCCGGCTGGTGGCAGCGAAAAGGCTTTTTCTAAGGTTTTCGGCTGCTTGTTGACCATCTGACAAAAACCGCGCCGTCGAAAGGCGGCGCGGTTTTGCCTGCTTATCGAAGGTCGAATCTGAAAAACTGTCCCGGCCGAGCTAAGCCGCCGACTGCGGCAACACGAACGGCATATTTCCCGGCGGCAGCGCACCGACCTTCAGCCGGCAGTCGAACACTTTTTCGATCAGATCATCGCTCAGCACATCCTGCGGTGAGCCGGTGGCGGCGAGCCTGCCGCGGTGCATGACGAAAATGCGGTCGGCATACATGGCCGTCAAATTGAGGTCGTGCAGGATGGCGACCACGCCGCCGCCTCTTCTTGCAAAATCGCGGGCGATGTTCATGATGATCAGTTGATGCTTGATGTCGAGGCTGGAAACCGGCTCGTCGAGGAACAGATAGCGCGGCTTGCCGTCGAGCACCGGCGCCCAGACCTGGCAGAGCACGCGGGCAAGCTGCACGCGCTGCTGCTCGCCGCCCGAAAGCTCCTGATAGAAACGACCGGCAAATCCGTCGAGATCGACGCGCGCCAATGCCCGTTCGGGCAGCCGCTCGTCCTCGCCGGGCAACACGCCGGAGCGTCCGCCGACCAGGCCGAGCCTGACGATCTCGCGCACCGTGAAGGGGAAGGACAGCGTCGTCGCCTGCGGCAGCACGGCACGCACTGTCGCGGCCTCGACTGGCTTCATCGCCGAGAGATCACGGCCGTTGATGGCGATCCGGCCCGAATAGGCAAGATCGCCTGACAACGCCCTCAGGAAGGTCGTCTTGCCCGATCCGTTGGGACCGACGATCGCCGCGACTTCGCCGGGCCGCATGTCGAAATCGACATTGGCGACAATGCGTTTGCCGCCAATCGCCGCCGAAACATCCCGCGCTTCAATCATGAAACCCATCTCACAGGTCGACGACGCCGCGTTTGCGCAGCAGTATCCACAGGAAGAACGGCGCACC
>NZ_NWQG01000104.1:0-61921 GCF_002529485.1 Mesorhizobium sanjuanii | reverse complement strand
ATATTAAATTGGCTAAATAAACTTGTGTTGCGGACCCGACAAAGGTGACAGGAGATGTCGGATCGCGTTGGCCGCGGAGGCCGGAAAGCAGCTAGCTGTTAAAATCAGACGCTTGGTAGCCGGCATCGAACAGCCGGGGGCGACCCTTTTCGACCTTTCGTTCGGAGAACTTCTACGGCAAGCCCTGACCCGATGCGATGCCTACAGTTCGTCAACGAGCGCCTCAAACTCGCCGCTCGCATGACGACGTTCGGCGTCACACTGGGAGGAGTATCGCGGGTCGCATCCCGACGGTTACGGCTACTTGAGCAGTTTCTGGTAGGCAACGCTCGCGACCCGCAACGCTGCCTCCGCAGCCTCGTTCGCCTCGCCAGCGAACTTCAGGCGCCGACGACGCTTGGACACCGGGTCAGGCAGGCCTTCGCCAACGTCGTCGCCCTCGGCAAGAAGCTCGGGCATTCGCTTGATGAGATCGTAGATTGCATGGACCACCTCCTGGGGGTGGGGAAGGACGCTCCACGCGAGAAGAAGCGCTCGTAGGTGTCCAGTAACGCCGCCTCGTAGAGGAACCGGAATTTGCGTGAGAAGATCAGAAATGCGTCATCACTAAGATAACGAAAAAGTGCCATCTGTGGCGTTTACCCCAAGCTGCCACGAATTGTATGCCACCGCTTGGCGAGCTAAACAACCTGAGACACGCGCCATCGAGGACAATATTCGACCATCTTGGCGCAACATTTTCTACTTGAATGGCCGGAAACGGTCATCTCAAGTTAGTTGCCGAGCTAGCTGGACCCACAGCATGCGAGCGCGAGCTTGGTCGGTTTTGCTTCCCGAAACCATCGGCCGCGCGATTAGATGGCGTATCAGGTGAGGATGGGTCCCGCATCAGACCGCAACCTTGCCGGCAGCAAGTTGCGACAGCCAGTCGTCTGCCGAAAGCTTCCCGACCGCGAACAACCGATCAGCAACCGCTCGGCGTACCTCTTCATCATGGAAGATGCCGACGATCGCTGCCCCGCGCGCCTTGGCTTCGGTGATGAGGTCGACGACGGTAGCCCGGTTGGCGGCGTCGAGAGAAGCCGTCGGTTCGTCGAGGAGTAGGATGGGGTAGTCGACGACGAAGCCGCGGGCGATATTGACACGCTGCTGCTCGCCACCGGAGAAGGTTGCTGGTGCGAGCGGCCAGAGCCGTTGGGGAATGTTGAGACGCGTGAGCAGCGTTTTGGAAAGCGCTTTGGCCTGGTCGGCCGGGATGCCCTTGGCGATGGCGGGGCCCGCGACGACGTCGAGGGCGGGCACCCGCGGGATGACGCGCAGGAACTGGCTAACGTAGCCGATCGCGCTGCGGCGGATTTCGACGACCTCCCAAGGTTCGGCGGCGAGAAGATCGACGGTTTCGTTCCTATGTACGACGAGGATCTTGCCGGCATCCGGCTTGTAATTGGCGTAAAGCGAGCGCAGGAGCGTCGACTTGCCGGCGCCGGAAGGACCGACGAGGCAGACGCACTCACCGGCGTTGACCGTGAGTTCGATATTGTCGAAGACAGGCAGGACAATGCCGCCCTGGGCGTGCAGCGTGAAGGTCTTGGCAAGGCCAACGGCGCGAAGTGCGGGGTCCGTTGCTGAGGATATCACCAGACAATTCTCCTTGAGGTCATCGGACCGTATGCTTGCGGTCCGCTTTCTGTCAAAATACTTGACGACCTTGCCTCCACACTCCGCGAACAACGGGAATGTCGGCGATTTCAACGATGTGGCAGAGATCGGCGCGGCCGCCGATTCCAATCATCCCTCTGTCGCAAAGGCCGGTCACCGAGGCAGGGACCGAACTAACCGTGGAAATGGCCTTCGTAAGACTCATCCCGATCGGATCCCTTGTCAGTTGAAAGGCTCCATGCAACAGGCTCGCCGGAACGTAATCCGAGGCAAGGATGTCGAGGTGACCGGTTGTCGCCAGCTCACGGGCGCTTATGTTTCCCGAGTGCGAGCTGCCGCGAACGATATTCGGTGCGCCCATTAAGATGCAAATGCCAAGGGAGCGCGCAATTTCCGCAGCAGCCCGGGTTGTCGGAAATTCAGAGATCAAAACTCCAGCGTCATTCGCTTCTCGAACATGTTCAGGTGTTTCATCATCATGGCTGGCGAGCGGCAGTTGCCGAGCGCGCGCAAGGGCAATAATTCGGCTTCGGTTTTGAGGTCCTATCGTCCGTGAGGCATCGATCCATGCTTCGATTCGACGGTCGGCGTCCTCTGCCGACCAGCCATACTGCTTGATTTGCATTTCACGGAAGCGGTCGAGTTGGGGCGATTGGCGATGACCAGGGGCATGGTCCATCACCGATACGAGTTTCACAAGCGGATCGCCGACCAAAGGCGTGAACACGGACATCACCTCTTCGTCGGTCACCTCGCAACGCAAATGCAGAAAATGATCCGCTCGAAGCAGTCCGTGGGCCCTGGCTTCACGAATCCCGTCGATGAGAACGGGTAGGATGCGAGCTCGATCAGCTTGTCTGGTATGATCCCGGGTCGTTGATCCTATGCAAAGGGAATCGAAAACTGTCGTGATGCCGGCTGCTATGACCAGCGCATCGTGTGCCATGACCGCCGAAAGATGATTCCACACCACGCCGGCGCGCGGCAGTGCATGCTTCTCCGAATTGTCGGTATGGAGATCGATGAGGCCTGGCGTCACATAGCCGCCTTCGAGGTCGATCGCGCCAGGCACTGTGCTTCTGCCGGCGGCGATGTCGTCGATGTAGCCATCGATGATGTGGACTGTTCCATCATAAACTTCATCCGGCAAAACAAGTCGCGCGCCGGTTAATGTCAGTTCGTTCGTGGAGAGCTTGGCCGCTGCACGGTGCGGTGAAGTATCCGTTCTTATGATCATTCAGAGCACCGAGGAAACGAGAAGCTGCGTGTAGGGATGATGCGGATCGTCCAGAACCTGGTCGGCGAGGCCGGTCTCCACCATGTTTCCTCGCCACATCACGATGATGCGGTCCGCCAATAGTCGGGCAACAGACAGGTCGTGGGTGACTATCACGACAGCCACTCCGATATTCATGACCAGGCACCGCAGCAGGTCGAGCAGCCGGGCTTGAACCGATACATCGAGGCCGCCCGTCGGTTCGTCCATAAAGACGAGGCGCGGCTTGGTAACGAGAATTCTGGCAATTTGCAGACGTTGCTGCATGCCACCGGAAAACGTTTTCGGTCGATGATCTGTGCGCAGCAGGTCAATCTCAACCTTGGCAAGCCAATCCTGAGCTTCTTCTCGTATGCGACCATAGTGGCGTGCACCGACTGCCATTGGCCGCTCCCCTATATTGCCACCAGCGGTGACTTCCATTCTAAGGCCATCTCGCGGGTTTTGGTGGACGAGTCCCCAGTCCGTCCGCATCAGCTTCCGGCGTTCCGGCTCCGATAAGGTCAAAATGTCCGTCGGTCCTTTATGATTCAGATCGTAAATGACGGAACCCTGATCAGGCATCAAACGTCCCGACAGGCAGCTGAGCAACGTCGACTTTCCGGATCCGGATTCCCCGACGATCGCGATGATTTCCCCTGGAAAGAGATCGAACGAAAGGTCCCGGCAGCCTACCGTCTTTCCATACATTTTCGTGAGCTGCCGGACGGAAAGCAGCGGCTGGCGGCGGGCGGGCTGGAACTGAGCCGCTGCTCTCATCGTGATTCCGATCCCGTTGCGATTTTCGAGGGTAAGAGCAATTCGATGTCGGCGGGATCGCCACGATCCGGTCCAAGGTGACCATGGTCCCGGCGAGTAGTGCAGTAGTCGGTGTCCGAGCAAACGAACATCCGCCGACCCTTGTCACTCATCACGATCTCATCGAGATAACTGTCAGTCGCCCCACAAAGGGAGCAGCATTGCCTCCATCGCTGCACACGAAACGGATGGTCTTCGAAATCCAGGCTCTGCACCTGTGTGTAGGGGGGGACGGCGTAAATCCGCTTTTCACGGCCCGCGCCGAAAAGCTGAATGGCTGGATTGTTCGCTATCTTCGGGTTGTCAAATTTGGGAATAGGTGAGGGCGACATCAAATATCGCCCGTTTGTCATAACTGGATAGCTGTTGGTCGTCGCAATATGACCAAAGCGCGCGATATCTTCGTAAAGCTCGACACTCATCAGACCATATTCTGCATAAGCATGCATCTTACGGGTTTCGGAGTCCCTCGGTTCCAGCCGGCGCAACGGTTCGGGCGACGGCACTTGGTAGACGATAATTTGTCCCTCCTTGAGAGGCGTTTCGGGCACCCGATGACGTGTTTGAATGATTGTGGCAGCCTCGGTTATTTCGGTCGTAGCGATGCCGGCCACACGCTTGAAAAATCGCCGGATGGAGACAGCATTCGTTGCGTCGTCCGCGCCCTGGTCAATCACCTTCAGCGTGTCGTTTGGTCCAATGACACTGGCTGTGACTTGAATGCCGCCGGTCCCCCACCCGTAGGCCAGCGGCATTTCGCGGCTGCCAAACGGAACCTGAAGGCCTGGAACGGCCATGGACTTCAAAATGCATCGCCGGATCATCCTTTTGGACTGTTCGTCCAGATACGCAAAATTGTAGGGTTGGCGGAAGCTGCGGCCGGCTGCGTTGCCATGAGGTCCCGTCATTCCGCGGCCTCCTTGCTTGAAAGGCGGCGGTTATGCTCCTCCCGCAACTGTCTTATGAATTGCAGGTCGCCCTGGAAATCGACATAGTGAGGCAAAGTGAGATGCGAGACGAAACCGGCCGCCTCGAGATTGTCGGTATGGGACAGAACGAACTCTTCATCCTGAACAGGGTATTTTGCTTCCTCGCCGTATTCCCGACAGCGCAACGATCGGTCAACGATTGCCATTGCCATCGCCTTGCGCTCACTCTTTCCAAATGAGAGACCATATCCGCGGGTGAAGCGCGCAGGCTCGTCTTCCGAGCCCCCGAAGAAATCCAGCATCTGGCATTCCGTGACGATGATATCGCCAATAGAAACAGAAAAGCCCAATTCCTCGGGTAGGATTTCTATCGTAACGTCCCCAACCCTTGTTTCCCCTACGTAGGGATGGGCAGCGCCATAGCCACGCAGCGCTGAATACGCCAAACCCACGACAAATCCCTCATCGCCACGGGCCAGATTTTGCAAGCGCTGATCGCGACCGGCGGGCATGGCAAGAGGATCTCGGGTGAGATCGAAAACAGGTGACTGATCGGGTTCCGGCAACTCGGCTTCAATCAGGTCTTCGTCGGAAATGCTGTCGAAGGCACGCGGAAAAGTTGGATCCAGCGGATCATCCGCGACCTTCGCTTTCGGCTTGTCGCAATCAACAATATCGAGGTGATCAAAATCAAGCAGCCTATGTGTGTACTCATAGGTCGAACCGAGTATCTGCCCTCCGGGAATGTCCTTGAAGGTTGCTGAGACACGTCGCTGAATGGCCATCCGGGCTGTATCGAGCGCGTTTGACACTGCCAAGCGCGGTAGAGTCGTGCGAAACGCCCGGAGAAGGAAGATCGCCTCAACGGCGTCGCCTTGGGCTTGTTTCAATGCCAATGCCGCAAGCTCTCTATCGTAGACAGAGCCCTCACACATCACTCGGTCGACAGCAAGACCGAACTGCTCGGCAATCTGCCGGACCGTGAGTTCGGGAACTGCTGGGTCTCCCCGCCGATCCTCCGCAACCAAACCATGTGAGTTGAGGATAGCCTCCTCCCCACCTTTTACGGCAACATAGGCCATCTAGATCTCCCCGGAGATGCTGCGAGGAAGAGCGATGATTGCATTTCCGGACGTAAAGAGAACATCGACTCCACTCGGATAAAGCTCATGATTGAGCTTCCAGTCCTCCCAAAACCAGGATGCAAGCCCATCAACGTCCACCGAAACTTCGCGCTGGATGCCCGGCCCACGCCACCGAACGGGCGGACCGCCGTTTAGAGATGGCACCTGAACAACAATCGTCGTCGAGGCCTGAGGCTCCAATTCTGTTCCGGGATTGAACTCGGCCAAGCGCGGCATCGTCATCGGATTCGCCACAATGGCAAATGTCGATCTTTCAACGCTGTCCACAAACGGCACCCCGCAGTGAAACCCAAGGTACTTGCGAACCGAAGGTAGATTCGACCGGGAATCGAGCCAGACCGGTGTTTCGCAATCCGCAAGCGTGAGGCAGACGGCGGCGGTCGCCGGATCAAGGGGACCGACTGCCGCAGTGGCAGAGACCAGCGTTTGCGGCCTGCCGACATATGCATACGCATCTAACACACGGCGGAATGTGTCCTGGCTATCGAAGACAGGATTTGCGAATCCGGGCTCAAGCCCGGCAGTATCCAAAACGCTGATCATTCCGGACTCATGCCTCGAGCCATTGCGAAAAAGTGGACCTTAGTCGAAGCCGCTTTGCGGCTCTTGATCTCACGGCGGGCGGATTGCGCGATTCCAAATTCGGTAACGAACCGAAGTACGCCGCTCGCACTGTCATCTGTTCCTTGCAACAGCGCATCGAAAACTGCCGCCAGTTGTGCATGACGCTGGTCGCGCCCGAGGACGAAGGCGAAGCCCGTCATGCCATCGGCCAACCTAACGGCACATCGGGTCATCGTGACCTCACCAAGGTTGAATAGGGCGCCCGTACCCCCGGCGCGTCCACGCACAAGCACGAGGCCGGTTTCCGGTCGGCGAAGCCAATCAAATTGCGGCTGGATGGCCAGGTTGTCCCAGGCCCGCTCAAGTTCATCGCATCGGGCTCGCGCGAGAACCGCCATCCATCGCTGCCGCTTTACAACTTCAATCCGCACCGGTGTTCGCCGCTTCGATTAAACGCCCGGCTCAGGTCCGGGCTCATCAGGGTGTTGGACATTGATGCCTAGATGTCTAGGTATCTTCGGATAGAGATAGTTCCTTTTTGCAACGATTTGATGACAGGGCATCGGCCCATCAAGTATTATTGCGATCCCGACTGGCAGAGGGCCGCCTGATCCGCCAGAGGTGGTCTCGGCGAATAAGCCGCCGTGTTCACACGCGACTCTTCGTGCTTATTCGTTCGTTTCAATAAGATATTCGTACCGGTCGCTTCGTATGACGCTGAAAGCGTATTTGATCGGTAACCCATCCGGCGTTACGTCGACATTGGTCTCAAAAAGTACCGGGCTGGACGAAGATATTCGCAGGAGCTGCGCTTCTTGCGAGCTAGGTCTTCGGGCCGTGATCCGTGTCCATTTCCGCTTATATTCCGCGATGCCGCAGCGCTTCAAGGCGGCAGTGGGAGAGTTCATTCCCTCGAATGCGGTGGCGAGGCCAGGAACGCGCGCTGCCGGATAGTAGCTCGTTCCGGTCGCCAAAGGCCAATCATTGATGAACGAGGTCGACCTGACCTCGGTAACCAGTGCTGAGGGAGCGATGTTCAAATGACTTGCAATATCAGGTTCGACAGAAGTTTCGTTGATCGACAGTATCTCCCGCTTCACGGACTTGTTCTGACCAAGGAGCTTATAAGTGAACCTGGGATCGCTGTTCAGTTTGTGTGAAACGAAATCATCAGCAACAAAGGTTCCGACACCATGCTGAACTCGCAAGGCGCCTTCAGATTCCAAAGCCTTGATGGCATTGCGCACGGTATGCCGATTGACGCCAAATCGGTCTGCCAAGACAAAATCGCCAGGCAGGCGGCCATCCTGGAAGGCTCCCGCATCAATATCATTGAGTAGAGCGGACCGAACCAGTTCCCAACGCTTCATTGATCACCATTTTCTTTTCGATTCGAATCAATATCGTCTCCTGGAGCGGTATAACTGCTCACTGTGTATTATCGGAAAAGCGGGCAATCGGAAAATGTATCGCCGGGCAGTCCAAGGACGCATGAAAGCGTTGGAGTTAAGCGCGTCGCTTCAGCCCCTTCCGCGACCTCATTCGGAACAGCCGGCCCGGAAATAATGCAAACACGATCATCCGCAGCAGAGCCAGGTCGAAAACCATGGGTAGATTTGTATTTCGGACAGCCGACCGGTTGGTCTGCCGGATGGTCTGCCGGGGTCTCTTCGAAATCACATTCTGGCGGCGCCGTGAAAGTGGCAATTCTGTTGCGGAGTTCAATTGGCAGATGATCGCCATTCCAGACCTCTGCGCCATACCGGAGCAATTTCATGGTTACCTCTCGGCGGTCCATATCGCTTTCAACCAAAACGTGCAGCGTCGCACCTTCGGACTGCCACACCTTTCCCGGAATGATCAGGTCCGGCAAGATTGATGTTTTGATGTTACGGTGGCCATGATCGCTGACGATCGCAATCGTGTAATCATCACGCCGACCTGCCCGGCGCAGACTATCCAAACAACGACCAACGAGAGAATCCGCGAAAGCGATCGCGAAATGAGCTTCGTCGCTCCCATAGCCGAAGTCATGCTGGAAGGCGTCCGTGGCATTGATCTCCGTAATGAGAAGATCAGGTGCCTCTTCTGACTCGAGCAGGCTGGCGGCCGCGGCGATCGTAAGCTGGTCACCGATAAGCGTCCTCGTAATGCTGGATACGCCGTCCGGCCCGCTGAATTCAGGTACATAAGAGGGCAGCGGGATGGCCCCCAGTCGGCCGCGTGGATCCTTTATCTTCAGCAGTGACGGCGTACTCCCATCGCTGGGGATCTTGATGAAGCCCGGGCCACGCAGCCAGCAAGGTGGAACATAGATGGACGTATCTTCCGGCTTAATGAGGGCGTGCCCGATGCAAGCCACGTCGAGGCCGGCACGCGAGGCAAGAGTCGCAATCGTCGGAACGAGGAGGTGTTCTGCTTCAGCTGCAACAAAGGCGCCGTCACTCAGGATGCGATTGCCAAAGATACCATGTATCTCGGCTCCGACACCTGTGAGTATCGAAGCCCGACCCGGCATGGAGGTCGCTGGTACCGCAGAGCGCATGCGGCGGACGAGATATCCATCGGCTGCCAGTGACGATAAGTTTGGCAGACGGTTGGCATGTTCCTGGAAATAGTCGGCGCTCACGCCATCGATCATTATGAGAAGAAGTTTTCGATGCGTCATTGCAATCTAGCTCACTCAAAGAGAGATTAACGTTTTATACATGCTATCCAGTGGCCTGCGCCGGCTTGCCGAAGATCTGGCGTGACCTTGGCACATTCTGCGCTGGCAATTGAGCACCTCGTTCTAAAGACGCAGCCTGATGGAGGTGTAACAGCGCTCGGAACTTCGCCTTTCAGAACTACCCGTGCTCGGCGAAGACTTGGATGGGGAACGGGAAGCGCTGAAACCAGGGCTTCGGTATAAGGATGAGCGGGCGCATTTCGAAATTTTTCGGCCGGTGCGATTTCCACGACCTTACCGAGATACATTACGATTACCCGATCTGCTATATGGCTTACCACTCGCAGATCATGCGAGATGAACAGGATCGTAAGAGCATGCCTTTCCTTCAGATCAAGAAGTAGATTAACGATCTGAGCCTGGACTGAAACATCGAGCGCCGATACGGGCTCATCGGCGACGACGAAATCCGGCTCGGTGGCCAGGGCCCTGGCGATGGCAATCCTTTGGCGTTGCCCCCCACTAAAAGCGTGAGGGTGACGCGTGCCGTGTGCAGGAGATATTCCGACTTGAGATAAGAGTTCGGCGATCCGACTGAGCCGCGCCTGCGTTGTCAGATGAGCTTTGTGGATTGACAGCGGGTCACCCACAATTTCCGCCACAGTCATGCGCGGGTTGAGGCTGCTATACGGGTCCTGAAACACCATCTGCATTTGCCGCCGAAAAGAATACATCTCTTTGGACGACAGAGCTGTCAGATCGGTCCCTTTAAATCGGATCCGACCGGAACTCGGCGTGACAAGCCGCAGCAAGCTCCGACCTAATGTCGTCTTGCCTGAGCCGGATTCGCCGACCACGCCCACGATTTCGCCAGGAGCAATGCAAAACGATATTCCATCGACGGCTTTTATGGATCGTTTCAACCTGAACGGTGAGATGTTGCGGAGTGGCAGATGGACGCGAAGGCTGTCAACTTCAAGCAAGGGCTTGCCACCATTGGTGATCGGGACTGCACCGGTTTCGGGCGTTTCAATATCGCTAATATGAGCATTCATAGGACAGCCTCCGGCTCCCCAGCGGCCTCCACGATTTGACGCCAATGCATGCAACGCACACTGTGCCCGCGGACTGTTTCGAGGTCCGGTGGGCGGTAGGCGCAATCAGCGGCTGCATGGCAGCATCGTGGGCGAAAGGAGCAGCCACTTGACAGGTTTGCGAGGTCCGGAGGATCGCCGGGCACGGCAGAAAGCCGCCGGGAAGATCCGTCTCCGGAGTGGAGGCCCGGCCGGGCTTTTAGTAGACCGCGAGTGTAGGGCATCCACGGATCGTCGAATATCTGGATGACATCGCCTTCTTCGACAATTCGGCCGGCGTACATCACCAGAACCCGGTCAGCGATCTCGGCGACGACGCTGAGGTCATGCGTGATGAACAGCAGTGCCATGCCGGTGTCCGCCTGCAACTCGTGAAGGAGGCCGAGAATTTGCGATTGAACTGTCGCGTCGAGCGCTGTGGTCGGTTCATCGGCGATGAGTAACTTAGGGCGACACGAGAGTGCGATCGCGATCATTGCTCTTTGTCGCATGCCACCGGACAGCTGGTGCGGGTAATCGTCCAGGCGGCGTTGAGCGTCGGGAATACCGACGCGATCAAGCATTGCCTTTGCTTGCCGGCGCGCCTCACGAGCACTGCACTGTTTATGGGTTCGAAGAACCTCCGCGATCTGCTCGCCTATGGTGTAGACGGGATTAAGCGCCGCCGCGGGTTCTTGAAATATCATGGCAATTTCGTTGCCCAAGATCGTGCGTTGACGTCGTTGAGAAACCCGGAGAAGGTCCTCCCCTCCATAGAGGACCTTCCCCGCAACTACGCGCCCCATCGACTTTGGGATAAGGTTCAGGATAGAAAAGGCAGTTGCCGATTTGCCCGATCCGGATTCTCCGACAAGGCACACAGTACTCCCTTGCTGAACCGAGAACGACACATCTTCGACTGCTCTGACAGTGCGACCTTGGGAGTAGAAATAGGTGCGTAGATTTTCGACACGGAGAAGCTCGCTCTGTTTCATCCTAGACTTACCTAGTTGCCGGGAGGTCTAGCTTTTCACTTCGTGAAGTGAATGTTGTCGGGGCGAAAGTCCGTTGTGTATTCAGTGTTCGGGAGCCACTCAATACCTGATCGGACCCCGTAGAATTCCGGTGCGCGGTACAAATACGTGCCCGGAGCTTCCTCCTCAAAAAGGTCGATCATCTTCTGGTAGATGTCGTGACGACGTCCCCTGTCGAGGGTCGTCTCGCCCTCCTCGGCCAGTTCGTCGAAGCGCGCCTCGTCTTTCCAAAGGTCCTTCGACCAAGTCATGTAGAGGGTGACCGCAGGATCCGTTGGCACGACCCAGTCAGAGCTGTTTCGTGCGGTAAGTACCGGATTGTCCTTGGTGAGTTGGGTCCATCCTTCATCGACGCGGACACTGGCATTTACGCCAATCGCCTTCCACATCTGCACGACGGCTTCCGCAACAGCGACGCCATTGGTGTAGTACACTGGGTGCGTCACGTAGAAGATCGGCTGCCCTTTGTACGATGATTCCTTAAGCAGCTGACGAGCTCGATCCGGGTCGAACGGCGGAGTCGGGCGATTGGGGTCATAAAGCTCGGGTCCCCATGCCTCGTATTGCGCCGAATGCGGAAGCGTGGCCTTGCCATCCCATAGGGCATCGACGAGCAACTGGCGATTGATCGCTAGATTGAGGGCCTGTCGGAGCTTCACATCGGCCATCACCGGATTATAGGTGTTGTATTGAATGAAGTGGTGGTTCATCAAGACACTGCGAACTTCGCAGCAACCCAGACTTTCCACGGCTTTTAATTGATCCGGAGGTATGCTGTTGATAATGTCGACTTCACCATTTGCAAGTGCAGTTATTCTTGCCGACACCTCTGGTATGGACCTGAACGTCAATCTGGAGATCGTGGGGCGTCCACGGAAGTAGGAGTCATTTGCTTTGAGATCGATGCTTTCATCAGGCTGGAGCTTGACGAAATCGAATGGACCTGTGCCCACTGGCTTTTGCCCAAAACCGCTTTCTCCGACCGACTCGAAATATGCCTTCGGCACGATTTCGCTGGTGTGATAGGCCAGCAGCTGAAGCAGGATCGGGCTTGGTGCCTTCGTCGTGATCCTCACAGTTAGGTCATCGACGGCGTCGATTCGCTCGATAACCTTGAGAAGATTCCTGGCTTCGACATAATCGGAAGCCGGATCCAGGATGCGGTCGAACGTGAATTTGACATCAGCACTGGTGAGAGGCTGACCATTGTGGAAATGAACATCGGGCCGGAGTGAAAACTCCATGGTGCGGTCATCGATCTGCTTCCAGCTCTCTGCCAAGCCGGGCACGAGTTGATAGGACGTCCGGTCCTTGCTTTTGGAAAAGTCCCTCGCGACCAGCGTATCAAACATGTTGTAGGTGATGGGTATGTCCACATTCCCGAGAGCTAGCCCAGGATCGAAATTGGCGCGAACCGTGTTGACGCCAACGGTGAGTGGCGGCCTCGTATCCTCCTGCGCGACAGCGAAGGTCGGCAGCAGCATGGCGATGGCCAAGAGTAGTTTTCGCATATGGGGTCTCCAAGATTAAGGTGATGGTGGCTAGTCTTTCCTGCAGGAAATGGGATTGGAGCTGCGGCTCTTACGTGCGGCTCCGGGGATCGAGGGAGGCACGCAGCCAATCACCGATCGTGGCTGCCGCGACGGTGATCATAACGATCACGACACACGGGAATATCGCGAGCCAAGGTGTGGAGATCAGGTAGTTTCTGGCCTCGCCGAGTAGCGATCCGAGGGAAACATTTGGCGGCTGAACACCTACGCCGAGGAAAGAAAGTGAAGACTCCAGTACGACGATCTCGGCAAAGCTCAAGCTGGCCAGAACGACGACGGGCGAGAACGTGTTGGGAAGAACGTGACGCATCGCGATACGCCAAGGCGACGCCCCTGAACATCGAGCCGCTTCGATGAAACTGCGTCCTTGGAGGGCCACGACCTGGCCGCGGACGATGCGGGCATACCTATAGTAGTCCGAAAAGCCGATGATCAGCACCAAAACGAGTGGATGCGTACCAGCTAATGCGACTGCTGTCAGAGCCACCAAAGTGGTTGGCACAGCGGCCTGCGCGTCAACCACAGCCGACAGGCATTGGTCGGCCCATCCTCCTAACGTTCCGGAAATCAATCCGCCCAGCGTGCCCGCGACGACGCCAATAAAGACACCGGCAAAAGCGATGAATAGCGTGGTGCGCGTCGCGAAAAGGAGGCGAGAAAAAACATCGCGCCCAAGATGATCAGTTCCTAACGGATGGTCGTCTGTGCCGCCTGCGAAAACAGGCGGCTGGAGACGACTCAACAGGCTTTGCTCGGAGATATCGTGTGGAGTGATTGCGGGAGCAGCTAAAGCCAACAAGATCATTAGAAACAGAATGGAGAGCGAAATGATCCTCGCTGCCGGCGGGCGGCCACGCCGGGGCGGAGCCAGAACAAGCTTGTCTTCGGTTTCGCCAACAATTGGTTCCGGCACGCGGATATCAATGCTCATGATCACCTCTCACGTATCCTGGGATCCAGCAGGCCGTAGGCAACATCGACAAGAAGGTTGGCGAAGATAATCGCTGCCGAGAAAACCAGAATTCCGAATTGAAGCAGGGCGAAGTCGCGTTTCATGACAGCATCGATCACGAGACGCCCTGCGCCAGGCCAGGCAAAGACCGACTCCGTCACGACCGCGCCCGCAACCAGGCCGCCGAATTGCAAACCCATAATAGTCAAGACAGGGAGTATTGCGTTCCTCAGCCCGTGCTTCAGCACGACGACAGCTGGGCTCAATCCTTTGCTGCGGGCATAGCGCATGTAATCCTGTGCTAAGACCTCAAGCATGCAGGTTCGGACGAGGTGAGCTGTGTTCGCGCACGTCGCAAGAGCGAGCGTGATCACGGGCAGGATAAAATGTTTCCACGTCCCCATGCCGCCACTCGGCAGAAGCCTGAGGGAGAGGCTGAAGATTAAGATGGTGGCGATGCCGACCACGAAATTTGGGATAGCCTGCATCACAACTGTTGCAGTCGTGAGCGAACGATCGAAGAGACTATTGTGACGGAGCGCAGCCCATAGGCCGCCGCACAAGCCGATGGCGACAGACAACACAAACGCTGGAACGGTTAAAAGAAGAGTGTTGGGGACCCGCTCCATAAAAAGTTCGACAACTGGTCTTTTGGAGAAGAAACTTTGCCCAAAATCTCCCCGAAGGAGCGCTTCGCCATATCCTAGATATTGTGTTGCGATGTCATCATTCAGTCCAAGCTTTGCCCTAAGCTCAATTCGTTGTGCTTCGGGCATCTCTGGCGGCATCAGGAAGCCTGTTGGATCTCCCGTCAACCGTGTCGCAAAAAACACGATGGTAAGAATTGCCCATAAGGTAAGTGCGCTGCGCAAAGCTCTAGAAATGAAGAACACAGGTCTTGCTCCACGCAACAGCCTGAAGGGCTATGAGTGATGTACAGATGTCTAGGTATCTTAGGAAGCTTCGTGTAACGCTTTGATGACAATGGGACCAAGGAATTTGGTTTTCCTGCAAACGGGGAGAGCTTTGGTCGATGTACCGCCTCAGCCAGAGCCGGTTACGCAGCCAGCGTTGTTTGCGTCCCTCCGGCTTCAGCTAGCCCTGCTCCATCGCTGGCGTCATGAGACCGAACCCTCAGAATTTGCTCAGCCGGCGGGTCGTTTGCGGGTGATCGAACGTTGACTCTATCGGTCACAAAAAAGCCGACTGCCAGCCACCCGGCTGCCGCGTCTTCGAATTCGCGCACCTTAATGAAAGTCCGGCAGCTCGGTGTGAGTGGAGGCGGGCAACGGGTGAGCGCGATGGCACGACGCTACCGGTGGCATTCGAGCCAGCTTTCACTTGGCAGCGCGTGGCGGGAGCGGCGCGAGCCCGGGCCGCATGGAGCACATCGGATCGATGGAGCACCGCTCGTCACGACCAAACCTGGCGAGTCCCCTTTGAGCTTCTTCTTGTATGCGGCCATAAAGCCGCGCGCCGATCGCCTTTGGCTCTGTCGTAATTCCCCACGGGCGCTAACTTCATCGTGACACCATCCCCTGTAAAGCGGGCCGGCTAATCCGCGGGGGCATCAGCGAATTAGCCACGGTTTCGCGCCGAATTCTCCGTGCTAATCATTGATTTCGATAAGATATTCATATCTGTCGCTTCGTATGACGCTGAATTCATATTTGATCGGCAACCCATCGGGGGTTACATCGACATTGGTCTCAAACAGTACCGGGCTGGACGACGATATCCGTAAGTGTTGTGCCTCCTGCTGGGTGGGTCTTCGTGCCGTTATCCGTGTCCATTTCCGCTTGTATTCCAGAATACCGCAGCGCCTCAAGGCGACAGTGAAGGAGCTTACTCCTTCGAACGCAACTGCAAGACCCGGAGCTCGGCTGATTGGAACGTGCATCGATCCGGTGGCCAAGGGCCAGTCATTGAGGAACGAAACCCACCTGACCTCAGTAACCAACGCTAACGGAACGATCCTCAGACGCTTTGCGATATCGGGTTCAACGGAAGTCTCGTAGACCGACAGTATCTCTCGCTTCACCGATTTGTTCTGACCGAGGACTTTGTAAGTGAACCTGCGATCGCTGTTCAGCCTAGGTGAAACGAAATCATCCGCAACAAAAGTCCCGACACCGTGCTGAACCCGCAAAGCGCCTTCAGATTCCAGGGCCTTGATCGCATTGCGCACCGTGTGGCGATTTACACCAAATCGTTCTGCCAAGACGAAGTCGCCAGGCAAGCGCCCATCCTCGAACGCACCAGCATCGATGTCACTGAGGATAGCAGATCGAACCACTTCCCAGCGCTTCATACCTCACGACTTCCTTTCCGACTTGCGTTAGGCACATGTGTCGTCATGCGCTCGGCGGATTTCGTCGTGATGATTTTGTTTTGGGGCACCATCTCGCCAGACATCGCAAGCAACCATATGGTCGATGGAATAATAACCGACCGGGGCGACGCCAGCGGCAAGCAACCCGTCGATCGGGTTCAGCCCAACATCAGCCGCGACCGAAGCTGCGCGGCGAGCCCACGGCGTTTTCGATGGCGACACACAATTCTCATGGTGTTTTGCGAAATACCGACATGTACTGCCAAGATGCGTTGTCAAACGGGCGCCTATGCCAGTCTCCGTAACGCTCGAGAAGCTCAAGTCCGCTGATCCTTGCGAGCAAGTCGAGTTCCGTTGGATAAACATATCGCATTTTAATCGGCATCGTCCGGCTTCCGGCCGGTGTGATCCAAAGGTCTTGAGAAACAAAAAGTTGTCTAGGTCGGTCATGCCTGGTAAATCGCACCATCGCGCGCCGTTCATCGATATGAATAACGGTCGTTCGCTGGTCACCATAGAAGCCTGCGCCTGAAAAATTCTCAGTATCTGGATAGTACAAGTGCACCACAAAGCGACCGTCAGGCTTTAACGACTTCGCGACCGATTCAAAGCAGCCAATTTGTTGACCGACGGTCACCATAAGTGAAAAAGTGCTATTAACGCAGTAGACGAGATCATATTGAGTGCCCAGGTCAAACTCTGCCATGTCGCCAAGGTGCGTTGTGACCAAATCGCCACCGGCTTTGGCACGAAGCGATGCAAGCATCCTTTGCGAGTTGTCGAGACCGTGAACCGAAGCTCCCGTCGCCGAAAGGGGCAAGGCGATGTGGCCGTTTCCTACGCCCAGTTCGAGCGTGGTTCCGTTCCTTGCGAAGGGCGTGAGAAAATTGACTGCCCGCGCGTTCTCGACGGACTCATTGAGCGCTTCCACATATTCATCGTAGACATCGCCCCATATTTCACCATAGGCGGTGTAAGCGTCCTTCACTTGCGCATGATCTTTCATGACGTCTTCCTCAATTACCTGTCCAGCCAGTATGTTGATACAGGCCCTTCGGTAATCGCCCGCCAGAGTTGCGCGTACTGGTTTCGTGTCGCCACAGGTCACACTGCCTCGGGCTCGCGAGTACGGGCGTTATCTTTGCCGGCCATGGGTGCTTTCGTGAGCTATTCCTCATCCAAAAATCTGGCTTCAGCTCGAACAATGATAAAGTGCCGCGGAAAGTCCGTTTTGTAGAATTTCGCTTGGCGTTTCGGCGGACAATTTTGATGCATGTCATTTCGAAAGCTCTTGTCAGCAACAGCTTGACTCGAAGAGGGTAAGCTCGGCAGCGAGAGGACAGCCGAGCTTGAGCATGACTTTGCCGCGAGATGCAGGGCCGTATCCTTCGTGCTTTCGAGTTCATTATCAGACGGCTGTCGGCTTCGGGGTCACAGCCGACGATGCGGATCTTCTGCCCGAGGTCGACAAGGGCCGCGAGCTTTTTTGGGAGGCGGTGAACTGCCGATGCCCCCTGCCGTAGAATGCGATCTGACGCAGACCTAACATGTTGCTTCACTTCCTCCGTTCCATCCATCACGACTGACCGCGACATGAACGCTAGTCGACAGCTCTCGCTGCCTGTACCGCAGCAATTCAAAACTCGTGCCAACTCTGGCCGATCGAGCCGAATGAAACTTTGTGGCTGCTTTTCATCGATTTAGCCTGAGCAAAACAGGAGATCGGCTAAGGCTGTGTTGCGAATCCGACAAAAGGCGACAAGCTATGTCGGATGGCGTAGACGACGGCATCGGAGGCCGGAAGGAAGTCAGGGGACCTCGGTGGCGAGACGAGGCGATTTTGATCGGAAGACCGCGGCAGGGAAGGCGGTTTACGCAAACTTGCGTATCGCTCCAGCCGGCGATTGATCCGAGAGGTTCGCACATCGAGCATGCGTTCGGCGCTAACCGCGACCACGTATCTGCCACTTTTGCAGATGCTTTTTGCCTAGCGTCGACCCTACTTGTGCGGCCTCCATCTGCACGCTTTGCCACTAATGGGGCACGTAGTCTACTAAGTATCCAATGTTGCGGACGACCTACCTTCGGAAATATTGAATCGCGCCGTCAAATCTCGGATGCACACTTCGCCATTGGCCTGATGATTTCGACGAGCCTTTTATGACGGTTATAAATAAGACAACGTGCTTTCCTCTCGCGGAATTTGAAAAGGACCAGTCAGTTCGAAGCGTACATGTCACGTCAGACATTGGTCTCAGAGACGGTAGATGAGTGGCTTAAAGTGCGACGCAGGGTTTTTGCCAGCCTTTCGTTCTCCGCCCGACTTCGAACCGTCAGGCGAAGATATCGATCTGCGTCGTCCATCGCTTGGTAGCCGCATTCTCTTACAAGGACGGATTCAAAGAGAACGAGGCGGCGCTTGAGCTCAGCGGCGGATACCGAATTTTCAGGCAGCCGGCATAGGATGAAATTCGTTTGCGAAGGAACGACGTCGAGGCCCGGTACCGTCTGCAGCTCCTGGATGAACAGCTCTCTATCCTTTCTTAACAGTCTCAGACTGTCTTCCAGTTCCTCTGCGAATTCGGGCAGCAGGAACAGTGTGTATTCCGCAATGCCGTTGATGTTCCACAAAGGCAGTTTCCGGCGCACGGCCGCAACCAGGGCGGGATCGCCGGCCAAGAGGTAGGCGAGCCGGATTCCGCCGAGTCCGAAGACCTTTCCAAGGCTCTTCACCACGATCAGATTGCCACAGGACTGCACCAGATTCTCAACGCTGTTTGATCGGCCGTCGGCGGGAAAATCAATAAACGATTCATCCACGATCAGCCGCCGCCCACGCGACCCTAGAGCCTCGGCCAGCCATGCCACGTCAGCGTAATCAACAAGTCGACCGGTCGGATTGTTTGGATTTACAACGATTGCCGTATCTGCGCCTGTCGCCGTTGCGAATTCCAAGAAAGCTCGAACGTCGAGATCGAAATAGGGCGGAGCGAGGACGAAGTTGTTCTTTCGTTCCTCATCGAGTGGCGTTTGAAAGCCGGCGAACGTGGGCGTGGGAATCGCGATTGTGGGGTTCAGCACTGAATAGAGCGCCTGGATGAGATCGGTCACCCCGTTTCCGACTGCAATAAAGTCCGGCTGCTGCGACGTCATCGCGCCAACAACTGAAACGATATCGATCTGCTGAGAAGGATAACATGTTAACACGCCTTCAAGCCTCGTCGCCAGCCGGTCGTAAAAAGCCGTCGGAGGGAAACGGGTATTGCAAAGAAGCATGTGCTCGGCGATTGGCTTACGCCAATAACCTCCGACGCTCGTTTCCAGACGCCGCAGCAAGTTCTCCTTGTCACATCGAAATTCCGCTATGGATGCGTCGACACCGTCGCGAATATCGAGCAGTTCGGAGCCAGCATTCAACTCATCTGCAGGGAGCGCCATCTCCAGCCCGGACAGACCCACGGCTAACGTGCTCAAGGTCTGACTTCGAACGTCAGATGCCGCGCCGTGGCTTTCAGGTAAAAAATTGCGTAGAACATCCGCACTCAATCGATAAATCCCGGTCGGTGCGTCGGGCCGCCAGGCAGAGGCGCGCAATCCGCTGTCGGTATCGATTCCGTCAAGAACCTCGCTGTCGAAAAGCGGCGTTCCCCATATTAGGAGAGTGTCACCCTCATGATCCCGTAGCCTCTCAATGAGGTCGCTGTGATGCGCATCGCGCCACGAAAGGGTATTTGTGCTGTCCTGTAGGCAAAACCTCTCGGATATGCCGCTGCTTAAATTTTCAACGAGAGCGACATCTTCAATGCCGTTTTCGGAACAGGCGTTGACGAGACGGTCCAAGAGCGGCTGACCGCTGATCGGTACCAATGGTGCATCGTAACTGCCGCTCCACAGATGTATTTTTGGCGTCCTGAAATCGAGGATAAAAACGGCACGAGTTGTACCTACCATTTCGGGGCTCCTTTCTCACACGAATGGAAGCCTCTCCATCCCCAAATGAAAACGACGAACAGGCGATCGAAATGTCCGTATGCGTTCATATCGGCGTCATCCGGAGCTTATAGGGAGCTCGGATATTCGTCATGAGAATACCTCTTTGAAGAATATCCCAAGGTTGGCCAGCAGCCAGAACTTCCGGCCAAACGAATCTGAAGGATTTCGTCGTCCGGCCTCGAACCAACGCCGCAAAGCAGCAGGGTCGAACAGATCTCCCAGCGGAGAGTCCTTGTGAAACAACAGCCTTCGATATTCCGTTGCTCCCTCGCCCACGACCCACTGACCCAGTGGAAGCGGAAACCCCATCTTTTTGCGAGATAGAACAGAGTTGGGCAAGACGCTCCGGTATTCCCTTCGCAAGGGGTATTTTGAGACGTCGAGACGTTCGCTGAAAGAAGCAACCGGATGCCAAAGAGCCTGGGCCGAGGCGATTGGAGACCTCCACCTCAACCGCTGGGAGCCGGGCATTGCCATTGCGGCGGTGACGAGCTGATGATCGGCATAAGGGACGCGAGCTTCAAGCCCGGCTGCCATTGTGGTGTTGTCAACCATTTCCAGCAACGCGGGCAAATGTGTAGAGACGAGAAGATATGAGATCTTGCTAAAGAAATCTCCGCCCGCCTCCGCAAATTGAGTCGAGAAATGATCGAAGAGCTCCATCTCGTGCTCGGTTCGCATCTGGCCATCGATAGCAAGTGAACGGATCTCGTCAGCCGGGAAGTAGCTATAGCGCTTCAGGAAGAACTGCAGCTGACTGCAATGGACGCCGAGTCCAAGGCGTCGACGTGCGATCTGAGCAAGAGCAGGTGGCAATGCGGTGATGATTTTGCTTCGATTGTAATCATACGGTGTACGGAACAATTGGCTGTAACCAGCAAAAATCTCATCGGCACCCTCGCCCGTGAGTACGACTTTGTGCTCCTTCGAAATCGCCTTTGCGAGCGTGAACATGGCGGTTTCGTTGTGCATTCCAAGCGGATGTCCACGCAAGCGCACCAGCTCTGCTACAGCGTTGATATCGGAAGGTTCTCCAATTGGGACGACCCGGTGAGTGAGCCCGAATTCAGCGGCGACCTCCATCGCATAGGCCGTTTCGTCATAATCGGGGGTCTCGACCTTGCCGGTATAGCAGACCGGACGAATTTGTGAGCGAGCGGATGCCTCATAGGCCAGGATGCTCGAGTCAAGTCCACCGGACAACAATGCGGCGACAGGTACATCAGCCACCAGCTGACGCTGAACGGCACTTCCGAGTAGTCTGCGTATGTCGGAGTAGTCCGGCTTACATCGCGAAATGCGCTCGGACAGATTCCACCAACGTTCGGATGTGTGTCGCCCATTTCTTATTTCGAGGAGATGTCCGGGCTCTAACTTGGAAATCCCGGCAAACAGCGTCCTGGCGCCGACAACCGCGCGATAGGATAGAAAACTGAGCGCGCCGATCATGTCGGGTCCGCGCATTACGCCCGGCCAGCGAATGAGAGCGTTCGGCTGTGACGCAAACAGAAGCCCAACATCGCAGATCGTGTAGTAGAGGGGTTTTACCCCCAAACGATCTCGGGCGATGAGAACAAGCGAGTTCCGGGGATCGAAAATCGCGAAGGCAAATATCCCGTCAAGGCGATTTAGGAATGACTTTCCCCAAGCAATATAGCTAAGAATTAGAACCTCGGTGTCGGACACCGTCGAAAAGGAAAAGCCCATGTCCCTCAATTCAGCTTTAATTTCCCGATAGTTGAATATCTCGCCATTGTACGTTACCACCACTCCGGTATTGTCATCGCGATAGGGCTGATTGGCTCGAGAATGAGCGTCGACAATCGATAGCCGTCGATGTGCGAATGCGACCGATTGATCAATGTATAGGCCGCTGGCATCAGGCCCGCGATGAGCGAGAGCGTCAGCGCAACGCTCAACGGCCTCAGCACAAACGGGTGTTCCCTCGTTTTTGAGGACTATCCCAAAGATTCCGCACATTGGGGTCGCTCTCTTGGCACGAATAACGCCGACTACGCGCTCGGCTTTTCGCCGATCATCTGGATGCAGCCATCGCCGAACCAGAAGCGGGCCAGCGGGTGGTCATAATGACGGTACATCGGAGCGAGAAAGCGCCGAAGGTTATGGAAATTTTTTGTATATCTTGAGATCCTGCGGATCTTGTCGAAGCCGCACTCGCCATACCAGCCTCGGATTTGCACCTCGGTGAAGGCGAACTCGTGATAGGTCGGCGCCTGGAAACGATCCCGGATCGTCACGAACAAATCATCATCAAAAAGACTCCGAAAGAATTCGTTTTCGCCAGGGATATATTCCTTTTCTTCGTCGTCCTTTATTCTCAACAGCCAGTTGATGGCTTCGCGTGCGGTGGATGCATCCAGATTGTCAATGGAACTGCGGAATTGCTCGTCGCTTTGGTAGAGTTCTCGCAAGTGATTGATGCATCGGTAAATGACGCCGTTGGCAGTACCCATAATCGTCAAAAAGAAGCTGCCGCCGGGGCGGGTTACACGGGCAAGCTCTTCAAAGCCTTTTTTCGGATTGCTGGTGTGCGGCAAAACCCCTGCGCAATGGACAAAATCAAAACTGAAGTCATCAAACGGCAGATCGAGCACACTGCCAGCGACCAGTTCCGAGCGCGGCCCAAATCTGCTGAGCCGTTTGCGCGCGCAATCCATCCAATCATTGCTCAATTCAAGCGAAACAACGTTTCGTGCCCCCTTGTCGAGAAACGCATAGGACGCATTCGCGTTGGAGCCGCAGCCCGCGTCCAGGACATCAAGGCCGCGGAAGCTACCGGTTGGCAGGCCGAAATATTCCTCCTCGATTAGAGAGACCAACCTGTCGAATATGTGGTCGTCATTCTCCTGCTGGCGCTGGTAGCGATCAAAGACGGTGCGAGTTTCGATCTCGAAAGAGTTTTCCATGTATTCTCTTCCCTATAGCTTTGTGAGCAAGGCGACAGATCCGGCTGCGGCAAGTATAAGGTTGCCCAAGCGCAACGCACTGCCGGTACCCGGAAATTTGAAGTTTGAAAGATGCAGGACCGACAGCACAAACCCTGCACCGATCAATAGGTTGCCCAGGCCCTTCACCGGCAAGTGACGGTCGGCGACGAACAGCAATGCCAACACGAAGAGGTTATTGTTCAACGGCAATCCTGTGCCGAATCCGTCAGCGTCCAGTCCGAACGTCGAAAAATAACTGAGGCGCAGAGCCCCTGATAGGATGAGGCAATTGGCAGCCAACAATGCGGGAACGGAGAACGCGTTGAAGGACAAAATGAGAACCGCTGGAAAGACGGCTGCGTAGACCAAATCAAGCAGCCCGTCCAATGTGCCACCCAGCTGTGCCATCAAAGCGGACCGGTTCGGGGAACTCTTCGCGATCATGCCGTCGGCATCATCCGCCAAAAGAGCCCACAAGCCGAAACAGATGCCAATCTCGAAGCGCCCGATCAAAGCAAAGTAGATCGCCGTGGTGGCCAAGATCAGCCCAAGGGCCGTAATGGCATTTGCAGCATCGAACAGATAGCGGATCATCCTCCTACCCCCGCAACGGCGGCCGGCGCGCCGGCACTGTGTCTGTGAGGTCGCTCGAGGGCGAAAATCCTTTCCGCCACCCGCAGGTCCTGTTCACTGTCGATCTCGTACCATCGCAAATCGTCACATCGCGCCGCGGCGAGTTGCAGCCCGCGCTGCTCGATGAGATGCGCGAGCAACTCCTCCGTATAGGCCTTGATTGCGCCCGAGCCGATCAGGTCGTGGAGGACCGGGACGATCGCCGTTTGGAGTTCGGCGCCAGAGAACCGGATGAGGTTCATCATCTTGAAGAGCACCGGGGTGCCTGATATCAGATTTGCTGCCGTCTGCTTCAACCGGACTTCGGATATGAAGCCGTTGCTGGAAAGGACGGCCGCGGACCCTTCCATGGATGGATCGAACGGCGCGACCGCGGCGGCATTGGCCGCCTCCACCCTGATCAGGTGGCGCAGCGCATCTTCTTCGAAGAAGACGTCACCTTCGAGGAGATAACAGTCGCCGGAAAGAAGCGTGTCGCGTGCTAGCCAGAGCGAGTAGGCGCTCCCTGTCTTGTCGAAGACCGAGGACTCGACATAGTTGATTTCAAGTCTGCCGAAGCGTTTGCCACAGGCATGGCGAATGGCATCCTTGCGATAGCCGACAACAATCGTCACCTCTTCGACTCCCACCGCCTGAAGGTTCCACAGTGCATTGTGAAGTATCGGTGTGCCGTTGACTTCGACGAGGGGCTTGGGACACAGATCGGTCAGCGGACGCAGGCGGGAGCCGAAGCCAGCAGCGAGAATGACGGCTTTCCTGGGAGCAGCGGGAGGCATCTCATTCACCTCTTTCGTTGTGTTGCGGTGTCATTTCCAGGCGTTGAGGAATTCGACGAGCCGGGCCAGGCCGGTCGCGAGTTTTTCAGGTGGAATTCCATAGGACAGGCGCAGGCCGGCGGGGTCGCCGAACGCGATGCCCGACACAGCTGCGACGCCAGCTTCGGCAAGCAGAGCCGTCACGATATCGTCGGCTGTCGTTGAGGCGCCGTCTTCCGATCCCGGTCGCAGCAGACGGGAAAGGTCGAGATAGAAATAGAAGCCGCCTTGCGCCCTGGCGACCGGGACACGCGTCAACGAAGCAAGCACGTCAAGACCCACCCGTCTGGCGCTTGTCAGGCGTGAACGCAGCTTGCCTTCATAGTCCGATCCATCCCTTTGCAAATGGGCGAGCACCGCGTGCTGGGCAATTACGTTTGGATTCGAAGTGGTGTGCGATTGCAGGGCCTTGACGGCATTGATCACCTCTTTTGGACCCGCCAGATAACCGATGCGCCAGCCGGTCAATGCCAGCGATTTGCTGAAGGAGTTGACGATCAGCGCGCGTGCTCGAATTTCGGGAGCGACCGAGACGATCGGATGGTGGGTATGATCCCCATGCACGAAGTCGCCATAGCACTCGTCGAAAATGATCCACAGGTTACGGCTGACCGCCAATTGAGCGATGGCCATCAGTGTCTCAACATCGTAGACCGCACCGGCCGGATTGCTGGGCGTGTTGATGACGATGGCCCGCGTGCGCTCGGTGACCGCCTCCTTGATGTGCTCGGGGCGCGGGACGTAACCGTTGGATCTGGTGTCGACGAAGATCGGTGAGCCGCCGGCGATTAGCACTTGGGCCGGAAACGTTGTCCAGTAAGGCGCCGGGATGATGACCTCGTCGCCCGGGTTCAGCAGCACCATTGCGGCATTGAACAAGGCCTGCTTCGCTCCGGACGTCACGGCAACTTCCTCGGCCTTCCATATCTGTCCGGTATCGAGGGAGATCTTCCGCGCCAGTGCCTCGCGCAGCTCCACCATGCCAACGGTATCGGTATAGCGATTGACGCCCTTATTGATGGCGTCGATCGCGCCGTTGCGAATCGTGGGAGCAAGCTCGCTCCAGATCTCGCCGGCGGTCAGATCGATGATCTCCTTGCCGGCATCGGCCGCCGCTTTTGCGGCAGCGCGCGCCGCGGCGGTACCCGATGTACCGAACAGGTTTGTCCGATGCGCAAGCATGTGCGCTCCCGTTTTCGTTTGCTTTCAAGAGACGGGCTGGGCCTGCTACCGCACGCCGGTCGCCGTCTGCGGCAGATATTTCTCTTCCGCCGCTGAGAGTTCCTGGTAATTGAGCAGATCGAAGAGTTCGTCGAGCGTCGCCACCTCGTCCTCGATACCGGCGATACTTTCTTCGCGGAGGATGCGGTCGCAGACCTGGCGCATGGCCGAGATCGCCGCGCGCATGTTATGGTTCGCCCAGATGACTGTGGAGATTCCGGCCGCCCGATACGCGGAGACCGGCGTGCGATAATATTTCGTAGGCACGATCACGACCGGAAGGCGGTTCTGCCAAGCGCGCGTGAAGGCGAAAATCTGCTCAGCGTTGGACTTGCGGGAATGAATTAGAATGGCATCGGCGCCCGCCTCAGCGTATGCTTGCGCCCGCGCCAGCGCCTCATCCTCTCCGTGGCCGGCGATGAGCGCCTCGATCCGCGCGACCAGAACGAACTCCGCATCCGGCACTTGGTCCTTCACTGCCTTAAGCCGGCCGCAGAACTCGGGAATATCGGCCAACGGGTGCCGATCACCGACGAACGAGTTCATTTTCGGGAACGCCGTGTCCTCAAGACATATGCCGCTCGCACCATGTTGGCGCAGCTTGCGGGCGACCATACGGGCATTGTTGAAGTTCCCGAACCCGCTGTCCCCGTCGACGAGGACGGGAATGTCCACCGTGTCGGTGATTCGCTCAACGACATCGACGACTTGGGACCAGGAAGCTTCGTTAGCATCTCGATATCCGAGGCTGGATGAAATCGAGAGGCCGGACGCCCAGAGCGCCTTGAAGCCAGCGCGCTCGGCAATCGCCGCCGAAAGGCCGTCATGAGCCTCCATTGCGAAGGCGAGTTCACTGGACGCGATCATTCGGCGCAAGCTCTCTCGCGTCTGCGCACCAGACTGCCTCTCCACCATGCGGTCTCACCTCCACCGACGCTGTCCAGCCGACAAGCCTGTCATCGCTGCCGCACGAAGTACTTTCAGAGGCGAACCGCTCTGCCCACCGATCGGCGATCTGCCACTGTCGTGCACCCATACAGAATCAATGAAGCAAGGCGCGTGCCGAATTGGCGAACCACCTGCGCCGCACCAGTTCTCCATACCGGCGGGCCAGGTCCCCTCTCGACCCTTGGTCGGGCTTCCGACATCCTCGTCCAACTTCGGACACAAGAGGGGCCGTGGGAGTGGCTATTCGTCTGCGCAGTGGCGGCCGTCCCGTCAGGCTGCCGATCAACGATCGCAAGCGAGATGGCCCAGAGAGCGGAAGACCGGCGATCCGTGCAGGCAAGGTGACGGACGGCGTTGGTCTTCGATCCCGGCAATCGCCAGGCGGCTTGATTATTTATCCATGCCTCATGGACGAATTGTCGAGCATCGGCATGCGAGATTTCAGCTCCCCCAGTGGCCGTTCCGAACTTCAAGCCTTGACCTGACCAAGCGACTTGTTGATCGCTGGAATGATCTTGTCTCCCCAGAGCTCAATCTGGCGTAGCATCGTCTTTTGGTCGAAATCTCCCAATTGGGTCTGAATTGCGATCTGGTCCGGCTTCAGGATACTTATCTCTTCCAGCAGGCGATCGATGACGCGACTTACGCTGCCGATCGGCAGGTTCTGGCGCATGGTCTCGAACGATAGATCCTGCTGCGTCGGTGTTTCCTGCAGCAGATAGCCGTCCCGGCTCTGCTGGCGGCGCTGATGAAGTGCTTCAGATAGCCGGCGCTGGAAGCGGGCGTTGTCGAGATAGCTGTCGATCTCCGCCTGATCGTCGCTGGCATAGCAGCAGCGCAGAAGCCCTATCTTGGCGGCGGTGACATCCTTACCCCGCGAGGCCGCTGCTTCCTCGATGGTCTCACGCAGCGTTCTCAAGTTTTCCAAGCCGTTGTGGAACGCCGTGACGAAAAGATTGTGGCCCTCACGATAGGCCCGGCACATGCTTCGCGCGGACCCGCAGGCGATCCAGATCGGTGGGGCTGGCCTTTGGATGGTGCGCAGCGAAATCGCCGTTAAAGGTATCTTCTCATACTGGCCATTGTGCTCGAAGACCTTCTGGTTAAGGCCCTTGAGAAGGATATCCAGGTATTCCGCAAACACGGCCGGCGCCTGATCGACATCGACGCCGAAGCGCTCGAACTCGAACTGCTGGTATCCCGAGCCGACGCCGAGTTCGAGGCGGCCATTCGAAACGATATCGGCAAAGCCGATCTCGGAGAGCAGGCGCTGCGGTTGATATAGCGGCAGCACACACACACCGGTGCCAAGGCGAATGGTGCTCGTAAGGCCAGCACAGTGCGCCACCATCATCAAGGGCGAGGGAACCAGGCTGTAATTGTTGAAGTGGTGCTCGGCGAACCAAGCGGTGTTGAAGCCGGCCTGCTCCGAAGCGATTGTCTGTTCTATGGAGTTACCGATGACGCTGTCGCACGATTGATGATAGCCTCGCTGGGCCGCCAAGATGAACGTCGCGAATTCCATGGCCTGTCCCTCGTTTACACAAAGTGGCCAATCAAGCCTTCGACTTGTGCCGATTGCGGGTGGGCCGCGGTATCGATCCGGCCTGGCGGCGACGTAGTCGACGATCTTGCGCAAAGCCGCTTATCGTTCGGCGGCCGCAGGCAAGCGCCAAAACCTGGCTGGTGATTCGACCCTGATGACGAGTTTTCCGTCACCGATGAAGACGATCACTTGGCAAGCCGCGCTTAGCACGTGCCATGCAGCCGCAGTCTCAATCCTCGAACCTCGTCGGCTTCGACGAACCGCAACCCGTCGCCGGCGAACATTCCGTTGGATTTTCTTGATCGGTTGGCTAGGCGTTTCGCGCGTCAGCCAACGAGGTCAAGCCGCCGTCCACGTAGAGGGTCGAGCCGTTTACGTATGAGGCATCAGGCGAGGCCAGAAAGAACACTGCCTCGGCGACGTCTTCGGGCTCTCCCATCCGCCCCATCGGGATGCGCCGTTTGATCGCTACGGAATTGATGCAGCCGGACTCGACCAGCTGAGCAATGTCAGGCGTACGGATATAGCCAAGAGCGACGGTGGCCGTTCGGATGCCGACCGACCCGAGTTCGGCCGCCATGCACCGGGTCAGAATGTTCATACCCGCCCTGGACGCCCCATAGGCATGGCGCGGCACGAAGGGCAGGAAACTATTGATCGATCCAAGATTGAGGATTACGCCGCCGGCGTCCATCGACTTGATCGCCTCGCGCGCGCAGGTGAAGGTGCCGGTGAGATTGACGTCCAGTACCCGCTCGATCTGTCGCGGGATTTCGATCCCTCGCACAAACGTATCGGCAATAGCAGCACAGTTGACGAGGATCTCGATGCGACCGAAGCGCCCCCGTATTTCCTCGAACAGGGCCACCACCTCGCTCTCGACCGCCAAGTCGACGGATTTCGCCACGTGCCTGCCGCCCAGCAAACCAGCGAGTTCTGCCGCCCCAGCACCATCTTTATCAGCAATCACGACTGTGTCGGAGTTCGCGGCAAAGCGGCGAACGACGGCGGCGCCTATACCGTTCGCGCCGCCCGTCACGACCACTGTGCGCGCGCTAGTTCGTTCGGCCGGCCGGAAGAGTTCGGCTCGAGGCGTCTCGTCGACCGGCGGGTGCGCGTCGCCCGGCTGGTTGAACGACATCCAACCGCCGTCGACCGTCAGCACCGATCCTGTGATGTAGCCCGTCTGTGCGCTGGCCAAAAAACGCACGGCCCGAGCGATCTCGTCGGGGCGCGCCATTCGCCCCATGGGCACGCGGCGGCGCACGGCCGCGAGGTCCATCTTGCCCGCACGTTCCAGTTCCGCCACCATCGGCGTGCGCACGTATCCTGGCGCTACCGCCGTTACGCGGATGCCGCGCGAGGCCCACTCGCATGCAAGCGATCTCGTGAGAGCGATCAAGCCTGCCTTCGAGCTGGCATAGGCGTTGCGCTTGGGATTGCCGAGCACGCCCGCCAGCGAAGCGACGTTGACAATGGCAGCGCCGGGCTGCATGCGCCTCGCCGCTTCGCCGGCCATGATGAAAGGCCCGATCAGATTTGTTGCCAGCACGCGTCGGAAGGCCTCGAAACCGGTGTCGATAGTCGCAGCCATGGCGGGTCCTATCGCCGCGTTGTTGACGAGAACATCGATTTTCGCGAACTGCGCTTCGATGCGGCCGTATAGGGCGACAATGTCCTCTTCTCGTGAGACATCGCATTCGAGGCCCAGATGCGGATGGCCGAGACCGCCGGCCAGTTCAAGAACGCCGCTGCCAGGAAGGTCCACCGCAACGACGATGTCTCCGTCGGCGGCAACGATCTCGACCAGCGCACGGCCGATTCCGCCTGCCGCTCCCGTTATGATGACGACCCGTCCTGCCTGCTTCATATGAACCTCTCCGCAGCCAGCGTCAGAGATATCGACGCGAGTCAGCAGCAAGACCGGTCGCGGACGTCCTGGTGACGGCGAGTTTCCATACCGGGTAGACGCGTTGCGTTCCGCGACCGCTCCCGCGACGCGGCTCCGCAATTGGGAGCCTTGGAAAGCATTGTGGTGACATGCATGGCATTTTCATTTTGATGACGAGCTGCGGCGCTTCCTGAGCGCGTAAACCGGGTCATTGGGATGCGCTGCTCCGATCGGTTGCCGCAAGCCGAACCGTTCTGCCTCGGGGACCGCTGGTGGGGTCTGCTCTTCGATCCAATCGTAAACGACGGTCCGTTCGGCAATGCGCCACGCCCCTTCCCTCTTCTGAAAAAGATCGCAGTAACGGCCGCAGAGAAGCACCTGGCGTGCTTCTCCGTCATTGTCTGGTCCGCGTTGCAGCGCGGTGAAATAGCTTTCGACCACGGCCTCCGACGGGTCGATGAATTCGATCAAGACGTTCGTGATCTGGTGGATTAAGCGCGGTCCGGTTTTGAAGAGACCAAGCGCAAACTCAAAGAAGCCCTCGGCTGAGCCGCGATAGGCACCGTGATTGTCATGCGCATCGGGCCAATATGCACTGCGCAGCGCAGCCTCATCCGCGCGATCTATGCCGCGGCAGTACCGATAAAGGCAGTCGCGGATCGCCTCGCGGTCGCGCAGTTCGGTGATTTTTGCCTGGCCCATCGCTCTGTCGCAAATTTGAGATTGGAAGAGGCGTTTCGTGCCTCTAGGTGCGTGCAAGGTCGAACCGATCGGCAACTGAAGAAGCCAGAACGGAGACGAACTTCACGTGTCGCGTGCGTGTCATTGAGGTCTCGATGCCGGAGAGGAGGTAGGCAGGGAAGCGGCCGGACATCTTGCTTTGCGGTGTGGGGCCACGTCTCGTCGATTCCACCTAAGCTTCCCCAGTTCTTGGTTGCATGGCGGCTGGTTCGAACCGCGCTGCCGATGTGCGATCGACTTCCAGCGCACGTTCGGGGCAGGATCGCGCGCCTTGTGACGCAAGCAGTTGCTCCCCCTCCGCAACCTGAATGTCACCGGGCAGGATGTAGCCATCGTCATCAAGCTTGAAGATGTCCGGCGCTTGCGCCCAGCATCGCGCGTGACCCTGGCATTTGGCATTGTGGACGATAATGCGCATAGCGCTGCCTCCATTGTCTTGGCATGGCTCGGCGATGGTCATGACCAGTCCAGGATCAGATTTTCGATCCCGAACACATGGCCGCCACAGGTGATGGGCGCTGTACCCTCCTTGATCCGGAAGGTCGGTATGCGCGCCAGCCACTCCTCCAGGCCAATGACAATCTCGCGCCGGGCAAGGTGTGAGCCAAGGCAACGGTGGGGACCATAGCCAAAGGCGGCGTGGCGGTTGTGCTCTCGCGCCAGATCGAACGTGTTGGGGGATTCGAATTCCTCCGGGTCGCGATTTGCAATCATCGTGGCGCACGAAACATAGTCCCCCTTTCGGATCGGCGCGCCTTCGAAGTCGATATCTTTCGTAGCCACGCGGATCAACTGAATGGGCGGATAGGCCCGCAGCAACTCTTCGGTTGCGAGCAGGATGCGGTCCGGTTCGCTGCGCAGCAGTTCCTGATCCTTGAGGTTGCGCGCTAGATAAGCCAGGTCAAAGCCAATAGCTGCTGCGACAGTGTCAAGTCCCGCGACGAACACGAGCACGCCGATGCCACGGATCTCCCCGTCGGTTAGCCGGCGGCCTTCGATCTGTGCCTGCACGATGAAGGTCATGAGATCGTCGACCGGATCCTTGCGGCGATTGGTTGCAAGTTCATCGATGAAAGCCACAATCTTGCGGGCAGCCACAGGTCGTTCCACATCGTCGCCGTGGAGCAGATCTTTCGCCCAGCCGACAAATGTATCGAGTCCCTGATCCGGCAACCCCAGAAAGCGAAGGAAGATGCTGACAGTGAACGGAAAGGCAAAATCCTTCATGACGTCGCAGCTCGTGGCCGATGCGGTGATCCGGTCGATCAGGGCTATCGCTCGCTCACGGACAGCCGGTTCCAGTGCCGTCACCCGCTTGGGCGAAAGCAGCGGACTGAGCAGTGAGCGAAATGCGCCATGGGCCGGTGGATCGAGCTCAAGCGGGATCGTCGGCCAGGTTTCGCCCAGTATGGAGGAGAAGATGCTGCGATGGCTGGAAAAAGTTTCAGCGTCCTGCAGCACCTTACGCTGGTCTGCGGCGCGGGTGATGACCCAGGTGCCCCGGCCATCTTGCGTGTTGTAGGGGGAATAGAAGATCGGAGGCCCGTCATGGGCGCAAGCGACGGCTGCGTGTGGATCCCCGTTGGGCGTTGGTGGCATGCCTGGCGATGTGAACAGGCTGAAGTCTCTCACCATTTCGGGCGGGACATGATCTGGAACCGGGTTGATCGCCATTGCATTTCTCCTGCCGTCTAACCACTAACCAGGCCGCGCACCATGGCATCTTGGCCATCCAGCAAGCTTGTTGCCCTCTTGGCCAGACCGCTGCCTGCCCGCCAAAGAGCCGACGAGCGAAATCGTCGGAGACGCGGCGTTTTCCAGCTTCGAACGGCGAACCGGAATGAAGCTCTTGCTCCACAGCGGTTCGGGGTCGATCATCTCTTCGAGGATATCCGCAGCGCGGCACGCGAAAGACCGGTTGGCCGCCGAAGTGCTCGCCGGTCTCCTCAAGCGCCGGCGAGAGGACAGGAGCAAGCACATTCTGGTCGAACCGTATCTGCAGGTCGATCGGTGGCCATTGGCCGGTGCCGGGCGGTTGTGACGGTGACGCCAGTCACGCCGGTCGATATTGCATTCCGCGGGCAATGCCCGTTTCGGATAGAATCTGAACTGACGCTGACCTGACATGTCGTCTTCCTTCATTGCATTGAGCGCGATATCACTCACGAATGGACGCCAGTCGGTATCTCCTGCCGTCTCACATGAGAGCTTCAAAAGTCGTGCCAACGGCGCGAAAAGAGCCCTGCAGGAGATTTTCTACATATCATTCAACAGCTTGAACGAATGCGCAGCCGCAAGCCTGGCGGAGCAGAGCCCGTGTCCCGGACATGACAAACCCGACAGCAAAGTCGCGGCAGCTTCAAAATGCTACGAGAGCACAAGGCGGCTTTTTCCGTCACCTTGGGACCGTGCCCGCCTCACGCAAGCGCGGTTCAGAAAGATCACATGGCCAGCTTGCTAATGGACGTGCTGGCTTTTTTGTACCGGTTGTCGATTTCGAAGCGGTCTCGCGAGCGTCGATAGGGCGAAGCGCGTGGGCCTGTCAGCCGTCTCAATCCTGATCGTCAGGTTAACCCCGATCGACTCCTGTCCCTCGTTCCGAGTTTGAGCCCAGATTTTCGCTTCGAATACGAGCCACGTGTTCGCAGCGCCGGCGACCCGGCGACCCTCCGGTCCGACTTCCGACATTTTTGTCCAGCTTCGGACAAAGAGGGGCGCGGCTTGATACGCATAAACGGGATCCCCTCTGCCCAGAGCTCACGATCAGATGATTATGGGCGCGCTCGCTGTCGGCGAAGGCACGGTCTTGGCCGCTCAAGGCAAAGAGTGTCGCTGCAAAAAACAGTGTGACCCCCAGCCTGAAAATCAAATGGCACGGCGCTTGCGTCGTACTCGGCAGAACCCATCACAAGGTGGCCAGGAGTAAGACCATTGCTGACATCGCGACGCCCCGTACAAGCGCCTAGTGAAACCGTTCTCGTGCCGCCACAAATCGAGAACGCCCGTACTCGCGAGCGGTTTTGCCATGGCTGATCCAAGGTCGACGCAAAACGCGCGGCGCTCGACCGAATTGCCGGCCGCGGTCGATGCCGTGTCAGTTTCAACCGAAAAAGCAGCGCACCAGTTTTCCTCCAGGAGCACATTGATGACCGTCAAAAAAGAGGTTCCTTTCGTCACCTTTCGCACGCGTGTTCGCGATGACTCCATCGAGGGGCCAAACCCGTACCGCTGGGAAGACAAGACATCCGACGACTATTTCCGCGGCAAGCGCATCATCCTGTTCTCGCTGCCCGGTGCCTTCACCCCGACCTGCTCGACCTTCCAGTTGCCCGATTTCGAAATGCTCTACGACGAGTTCGAGAAGGAGGGAATTGACGCAATCTACTGCGTTTCCGTCAACGATGCGTTCGTCATGAATGCGTGGGGCAAGGCCCTGGGGCTGAAGAAAGTCCAGCTCATCCCAGACGGCTCGGGCGAGTTCACCCGCAAGATGGGCATGCTGGTTGCCAAGGACAATCTCGGCTTCGGCATGCGCTCCTGGCGCTACGCTGCCGTGATCAACAATGGCGTGGTGGAGCAGTGGTTCGAGGAGGACGGTTTCTGCGACAACTGCGAGGCCGACCCCTATGGCGTATCGTCGCCGCAGAACGTCCTTGAAACGCTGAGAGCCGCCAAAGCCGTGACGGCTGCATGATCTAGACGAGTCAACGTCTCGAAAGTCCCCTTGCACAAGGCGAAGGGTCGCTCGGTAGGAGTTTCACGCTAGCCATGGAGTCCTCAGCAAGCCTGCTTCAGCGTCAGAAGCAATCGTTGGTTTTGACGCCGCAAATGATGGAATCCATTCGCCTGTTGCAACTGGCGCATCCCGAACTGCATCAGTTCGTCGAGCAGGAAATCGAGAAGAACCCCTTTCTGGAACGGGCATCAAACCGGGCGCCGAAGGACATTCCGTCGATTTCGGCCGGGAACCCGCGTATCGGGCCGACCACGGGCGGAATATCGGATCGGGCCTCGCAGTGGAAATCAATCCGCGGCAAAAACAATGTCCAACCGGGGGGAAACCATGCGTTCGAAGATTCCTGGACGTCCATCGAAACATTGCACGACCATGTCGCTCGTCAGATCGCTCTCAGCGCATTCGCGCCGCTGGAGCGGCGAATAGCTGGCGAGCTTGCCGGTCATCTGGAAGACACCGGATACCTTCCGGTGAACCTTTCGGAACTGGCCCGCAGCCTGAATGTCCGGGAGGCTGTGGTGGAACGGGTTCTCGGAACATTGCAGCAGTTCGATCCACCGGGTATTTTTGCGCGAACTCTCAGCGAATGCCTTGAGATACAATTGCGGCAGCTAGACAGGTTCGACCCGGCAATGGCAGCGCTGGTCGCCAATCTTGAAGCGCTGGCGCGACGCGATTTTCAAACATTGAAACGCCATTGCGGTGTCGATGAAGACGACCTTCTCGACATGTTGCACGAAATCCGCGCGCTCGATCCCAAGCCCGGAAACCGATTCCAGTCCGGAGGGCCTGAATCGATCATTCCCGACGTCTTGGTCCAGCCCTCTCCCGGAGGTGGGTGGCAAATCGAACTCAATCCAGACACGCTGCCCAGGCTGCTGATGAACCAAAACTATTTTGCCCAGGTCTCCCGCCTAAGCGCTCAAAATTCGAAAGATCAGTCATTTCTCAACGAATGCCTCCAAAACGCGAACTGGCTAATCCGCAGCCTTGATCAGCGCGCCAAGACGATCCTCAAGGTAGCGGCTGAAATCATCCGCCAGCAGGACGCCTTTTTTGAACATGGGGTCGCCCACCTGCGGCCTCTCAATCTCAGGACTGTCGCGGATGCGATCAACGTGCACCAGTCGACGGTAAGCCGGGTAACGTCGAACAAGTACATGCTGACCCCGCGCGGCGTGTTCGAACTGAAGTATTTTTTCACTGTCGCGATCGGCTCCTCCGAAGGCGGCGACGCGTACTCCGCCGAAGCTGTCCGCCATCAAATCAAGGCGATGGTTGCCGTGGAATCGCCCAACGAAGTGCTTTCCGACGACGACATCGCCACCCGGCTCAAGGAAACCGGGATCGACATTGCTCGCCGCACCGTTGCGAAATATCGTGAGGCGCTGAACATCCCGTCCTCCGCGCGACGTCGCCGGGAAAAGCGCGTGCGTCTTCGATGCCAATCAAGCCCGGGCGGCGGCGGCGACGAAAGCGGCTCTTAAGCGAGCCCGTTCTTGATCCGTGCCAAGTGGCTTTCGCCTTCCTCCGGGCCAAAACAGCTTCCGAAATCGCCGCATTCCTGACAACTGGGCGCGGTGCATAGCGAAAAGCCTTCAGCCTCGCAGAGCTTACGATAGAAATACTTCTTCCATTTCATGTTTTTGGTGTTGCCGGCCGCCAGCGCCGGGAAATGCCTGGCCATTAAGCGGCTGAGTTCGGCCCGATTGAAAAGGCCAAGGTCCTGCCACAGATGGTCATTGCGCAAACTGCGCCTGGCGATGATCTTGGCTAAGAGGGTGCTCGCCGGATCGCCTGGCCTGGCATGCCCAATAAGCAAGCCGCGCAGAAGCCCTTCCTCCATATCCGGCTCGGGATCGGTCAGCTTTTCCAGCGCGAAGGCGTTGACGGGAACAGCCGGGAAATAGCGTGTCATGACATCTCGCAGGTCGGCACGCGAAAGGCCGGTTGCTTCGGTCGCGGTCGCCTTGCCGGCCTCGACCTCCTCGAACGCGAGGTAGAAAAGACAGGCAAGCACATGCCGGTCGAACGCCGCCGCCTGGTCTGTCGGCGGCCATTGGCTGGTGCTGAAACAGCCACGGTGATGGGCGAATGTGGCGCCGTTCTGCTGGTCTTGTCCCCAGCTCATGCAGCAAGCTTGTCGGCCGCAAGGTGGGTCTGGCAGTTCTTCGGGCAGACGCGGCCGCAGGCGCCGCAGCCGATGCAGCGGCCGGCATGGTCGACGATCATGACCATGCGGTTGAGCTCGCCGTCGAAGTCGTCGTCCTCGCCCGCGCAGATGCCGAGGATTTCGCCTGCGTCATCGACGCCATGAAGGTGCATGACCTCGCGCGAGCAGACCTTGAAGCAGCGGCCGCAGCCGATGCAGGTCGCGCCATCGATCGCCGTCAGATAGTGCGGCGTCCAGGGAGAGCCGTCGCGGGTGACGAAAGCGCCCGTCATTGTGAATTCTCCAACGCCGCGAGTTCTTCCTTTGCCGCATCCAACTCGGAAAAAACCTCGAAGGCTTTCCAGGCGACCGCCTTGATCTCGGTCCAGTTGACCGGAAGGTCCTCGGCAAGGTCGTGCAATTCCATCTTGGCGGCTCCCGCGCGCGACTGCAGCTTGCGGACCTTCTTCTGCAACAGCGCAAGGTCTGACATGATCCCCTTCCTCGCAAGCCGGTCGTTACGCCCGCGCCATGTCGGGACGCGCTTCGATGGCCACGACCGCATCGCCGGCGTGCCGGCCTCGGCGGGTTTCCGGAACGTCTCGAAGCCGAACCGGTGATGCCGATCGTAGGCGAGACGCTGCAGCCAGCTTATGCAATCCCGCGCGGCGAGATGCAGGTCCGTATCCTTCGAGCTCGGCATAAGAGCGGTTGAGCGCAGACGACAATCAAGATCTTGTTCCCGACGTCGACGCGGGCGGTGAGCGCATATTGTGAGGGTGTCGATTTGGCGACGCCCCTATGCCAGAGAATGCGGATCTCGCGTGGATCCGGCGCGTTGCTTTCCTTCGCTCCATTGATCGCATCAACCAGGATCTAAATGATCGCGCGGCGGCTGCCACCTCAGGAGGAAGCCTCAAGCGCCGTGCCGGGAACGCAGGACGCAGCTCATAAAACGTTGTCTTCATCGCATTGATGGGTTTGCTCAAGAGCGCGGCAGGAAGACAGGCCGGCACCAGGCGTGTCGTGGATTGGACAAGCCCGACGACAGGTTGCGGCCGCCTTTTCAGGAACGGCCCGACAGGATTGCTGGGGAGGCAAGCTGAATTCACGCCGCGTTCAACCGTGTTGCACATTGGTCTCATTCCACCCCTTTGTCAGTTCCAAGGCCTGCCGCTCGAACAGGCGGCGGTACATGCCGTCGCGACGGATCAGCGCGGCATGGTCGCCCTGCTCGGTGATGCAACCACGGTCGAAGACAAGCAGCCGGTCGAGTGCCCGCACCGTCGAGAGCCGGTGCGCAATGACGAGCGTGGTGCGCCCGACCATGAGCCGCTCCATCGCCTTCTGGATCAGCACCTCCGATTCCGAGTCCAGGCTTGATGTCGCCTCGTCCAGAATGAGGATCGGGGCATCGGCGAGGAAGGCGCGCGCTATCGCCACACGCTGGCGCTCGCCGCCTGAGAGCTTCACGCCGCGTTCGCCGACCAGCGTACCGTAGCCGTTCGGCAGGCGCGCAATGAAGTCATGCGCGCTGGCGAGCCGCGCCGCCTGCTCGACGTCGGACCGAGAAGCACCCGGCCGCCCATAGGCTATGTTCTCGGCCAGCGAGCGGTGGAACAGGAGGGGCTCCTGCTGTACGATCGCGATCTGGGAGCGCAGCGAGCCCTGCGTCACCCGCGAGATGTCCTGCCCATCGATCAAGATTCGTCCAGCATCCAGGTCGTAAAGCCGCTGGATGAGCTTGACGAAGGTGGTCTTGCCGGAGCCAGAGGGACCGACCAGACCGACCCGTGCGCCGGCCTCAATCGAAATCGACAAGTCGCTGTAGAAGGGCGACCAATGATTGCCGTAGTGGAAATGGACGCTCTCAAAATCGATGTGACCCTTCGTGATCCGGATCGGCTTGGCGCCCGGAACATCGGCCACGTCGGGCGGCTGGCTGTAGGTTTGGACCAGTTCCTCCATCTCATTTACAGAGCGCTGGATGTTGCGCACGTGTATGGAAACATCACGCAAGTAGCCATACAGGACGGTGAAAGACCCGAGCACCAAGGCGATGTCACCTGGGGTAGCCTGGCCGCGCGACCACAAGAATAAGGCATAGCCGATCAAAGCCGCTCTCAGCGCAAGAAGCATGATCCCCTGGAATGCAGCACTGACCGTCCCGCGCACCCAGGTCCGGAGGGTCCGATGCCGCCACTTGGAGATGACTTTCGCGAAGCGATGATCTTCCCGCACCTCGGCGCCGAAGCCTTTGACCACCGCGTTACAGCTGATCGCGTCCGCAAGCGAGCCGCCAAGCCTCGTATCCCAGTTGTTGGCGAGGTTTGCGGCTGGCGCCACATAGCCGAGCGACAGGACAATGATCAGCGCCACATAGCCAACCGAGCCGCAAGCGATGATCAGCCCCATCATCGGCCAATACCAGCCGAGCAGAACGCTCGACCCTACGAGCATGATGAGCGACGGGACCAAGGCAAGAAGGATCGTGTCGTTAAGGAGGCAGAACGCCCACATGCCGCGCGTGATCTTGCGCACCGTAGAGCCGGCGAAGGTTTTCGCATGCCAATCGGTCGAAAAGCGCTGGACGCGATGGAACGCGTCGCTGGCGATGTCCGACATCATCTTCAGAATGAAGTCATTGACGGCAATGAAGGCGATGTTGCGCATGACGACGGCGCCGAGTGCGAGCGCAATCAACATTGAAAAGGCCGCAAGAGCCGCATCCCACACGACGGCGTCGGCTGCCGCTCCTTGGGCGACCGCGTTTACGAGCCGGCCGGAATAGAGCGGCGTCAGAACGTCAAGGAGCGTTGCGACAAGCACCGCGATCATAATGATCGCGAGCCGGACCGGCTGCTTGCTCCAGTGGCGCATGGTGAAGGCGAAAACGTCGCGAAAGGCGGCGCCGCGTAGATCGATGTGAAAACGCCGCGTGGCTTTGTACGAGCGCAGCAGGCCGCTCGGTCTCAAGAAACCCGAAATGGAAGGTCTGCGTGAGGACGAAAACATCGCTCGGAATGCGGGTGGCTGATCTGGACCTGACATGTTGCTTTCTTTCCTTCGTTCCATCGATCGCGATGTCACCCGCGAGATGAATATCGGCCGCGGGCACGCGCCCTACGAGGAGAGAACCGCAAAAGCCGCGCCAAAGGTTCAGAAAGAAGCTCAGAAGAATTTTCTGCATATTCTACAATGACAAACGAGATCTCAGCAGGGCAACGGGGGCGTAACAGTGCCGTGTCGCGCACTCGACAAACCCGACAGGACTGCTCCTCACGCGAGGCGGAATCTACGCCCGCCCGATTCAACGGCGTTCCGCGTTGAACAATTCCCGCCGATGTCGGAAATGCGACATAGCAGTGTTAGAGCCATCATGTTGTTTTGAAATGATTCCCTTCTTTGGCACGATCCATGCGTAGCTGTTCGCGAACGCGTCCGGCCTGAAGGAGAGACAGTCCATGATCAAGCGCACCGAAAACGCCGTGACCTAAAAACCGCGCTTGCCGGGGGCCGAGGCCGGCGCAACGCTGGCGCACCAAGGTCGAGGCGGGTTGCCGCGCCGGCGCCATGAAGCGCGCAGGCCGAATGTGGCGGCGGCAACTCCTTCGGCTAACCATCATCATCATCATGACAGACCGGGCGTGCGCCTTGTGTGATTGCGCTCAGGAGAAGGATCACATCCATGAGACCTGTTTATCTGGACAACAACGCAACGACACGAGTCGATCCTGAAGTCGTTCAAGCAATGCTGCCGTTTTTTATCGACCAATTCGGCAACCCTTCGTCGAGCCACGATTTTGGCGCTTCCGCCGGGGCGGCGGTGAGAAAGGCGCGCCTGCGGGTGCAAACGCTGATCGGAGCGGAGTTCGAGGACGAGATCACCTTCACCTCGGGCGGGACGGAAAGCGACAACGCCGCGATCCTCTCGGCGCTCGAGGTGATGCCTGAGCGCACAGAGATCGTGACTTCCGCAGTCGAGCATTCGGCCGTGCTGACGCTTTGCGCCCACCTTGAGAAGACGCGCGGCATCAAGGTGCATAGGATCCCGGTGGATCGCCACGGTCGGCTCGACCTCGACGCTTATAAGGCCGCCCTCACCCCGCACGTGGCGATCGTCTCGATCATGTCGGCGAACAACGAGACCGGAACGATCTTCCCGGTGGTCGAGCTTGCTGAGTTGGCCAAGGAAGTCGGCGCCCTTTTTCATACCGACGCGGTGCAAGCGGTCGGCAAGCTTGCGCTCGACTTGAAATCGACGGCAATCGATATGCTGTCTCTCTCCGGTCACAAATTACACGGACCGAAAGGGGTCGGCGCACTTTATGTAAAGCGCGGCGTGCGCTTCTGTCCGCTGATCAAGGGGGGAGGCCAGGAGGGCAACCGCCGCGCCGGCACGGAGAATACGCCAGGCATCGTCGGTCTCGGCGTGGCAGCCGATCTTGCCTTGAAATTCATGGACGACGCGAACACACGGGTAAAGGCGTTGCGCGACCGCCTGGAGAAGGAACTTCTCCAAAGCATCCCAGACGCCTTCGTCGCCGGCGATTTGCTAAAGCGGTTGCCGAATACCGCAAACATCGCCTTTGGAGATATCGAAGGTGAGGGCATACTGCATTTCCTCAATCGCGAGGGCATTGCCTGCTCCTCCGGCTCTGCTTGCGCCTGCGGCTCGCTGGAGCCGAGCCACGTCTTGGTGGCGATGAATATCCCCAATAACGCGGCACACGGCGCAATCCGTTTCTCCTTTTCGCGCAACAACGGCGAGGAGGACGTCGACCGGGTGCTCGAGGTCATGCCCGGGATCGTTAAGAAGCTGCGTGAGCTTTCCCCATTCGCCAGCCAGGCGAGAGGACTTCAATCAATTCCAGGCCTGGGCGACAAGGCAAACCCGACAACCGTTTCCGGCCCAGGAGAATGCAATGCGCAGTTGTTTCGCTGAAAGCCGCGCCATCGATGTCACCGACATCCTCGCCCGGCTGAAGAGCCTGTCGGCTGCGGAGGAGTTCTTCGCAGTCCTTGGCATCTCTTATGATCCGAAGGTGCTCAATGTCTCACGGCTGCATATCCTGAAGCGCATGGGCCAATATCTCGCTGAAGAGGATTTCGCCGGTCTTCCCGACGGGGTGATCGCCGCGCGGGCGCGTGCGACGTTGGAACGCGCCTATGAGGATTTCGCGACATCCTCGCCACTCACCCACCGGGTCTTCAAGGTGCTCAAAGAGCACGATCCGGACAAACCGGCCACTCGGGACCACACCTTTGTCCCGTTCGAGTCGATCCTGAGGCGGTTCGGGACAGAATGAACGCGACACTATTGCGACGCGACAATGTCGAAAAGCCGACAAACTCGGTCATCACGACGGCACCCTTCGGAAGAAGACAACCCCATGTCAAAAGGAAACAGAGCAACGCAAAGCGGTTGGCACGAATGATGCTGCGAAGGAGATGAACGCCAGGGCCGCTTGCGGATTGGAGCCGAGAAAGACGCAATGCACATTGTAATCTGTATCAAGCAGGTGCCGGACTCCGCGCAGATACGTGTCCACCCGGTGACGAACACGATCATGCGCCAGGGCGTGCCGACCATCATCAACCCTTACGACCTGTTCGCCCTCGAAGAGGCACTGAGATTGCGCGACGCCCATGGCGGCGAGGTCACCGTGCTTACGATGGGTCCGCCGATGGCAGAAGATGCGCTGCGCAAGGCGCTCACCTATGGCGCCGACCGCGCGGTACTCTTGACCGACCGCTGTTTTGCCGGCTCCGACACGCTGGCGACCTCCTTCGCGCTTTCTCGGGCAATCGTGAGAATTGGCGAGACCTTCGGCGCGCCGGACATCGTCTTCGCCGGCAAGCAGACGATTGACGGCGATACCGCCCAGGTCGGGCCCGGCATCGCCAAGCGCCTCGGCCTCCTGCAGTTCACCTATGTGGCGAAGATCGACTCTATCGATGTCGATGCGCGCGAGATCACCGTCAAGCGCCGTTCGGAAGGCGGTACGCAGATGCTGAAAAGCAGGCTGCCTTGCCTCATCACAATGCTGGAAGGCACCAACGAAATCCGCAGAGGCTCGCTCGACGACGCCATGCGCGCCGCGCGCGGCCAGATCGTGAAATGGAGCGCGGCCGAAGCTGGCATTGAGGACCTCAACAAATGCGGCCTGCGCGGCTCGCCGACGGTCGTCAAGCGCGTTTTCGCCCCTACCACGCGGGCGGAAAAGGCGACGCAGATCGACATGACCGACAAGACGCAGCACGACCTCGCTGACGAACTGATCGCCTCAATCTTTACCCGCCAGCCAGCGCTGGAACACGAACTCGCCTTCGACGGCGGCCAGTGACGGGACGGCAAGGAGAGATGATGTCGAACGCTAACCGCGAAGCCCCTCCTTCCGCCGGCCGTGCCGGCATCAAGAGGGAATTGCCTGAGCACTTTAGGGACTATCGGCACGTCTGGGTTTTCATCGAACTGGAACGCGGCGAGGTCCATCCCGTGTCCTTCGAACTGCTTGGCGAAGGCCGCAAGCTCGCCGACAAGCTAGGCATCCAGCTTGCGGGGATCGTGCTTGGACCGCCGGGTGACGCGACGCAGCATGCCGTTGCCGAGGCCTTCGCTTACGGCGCCGACCTTGTCTACCTCGTCGAGGCACCGTTGCTTGCCGACTATCGCAACGAGCCTTTCACCAAGGCGATGACGGATCTGGTCAATACCCACAAACCGGAGATCCTGCTTCTCGGTGCGACCACGCTCGGCAGGGATCTCGCTGGCTCAGTAGCGACGACCTTGCTGACAGGGCTCACTGCCGACTGTACCGAACTCGATGTAGATGTCGACGGTTCGCTAGCCGCGACCCGTCCGACTTTCGGCGGTTCCTTGCTATGCACGATCTATACGCTCAACTACCGGCCGCAGATGGCCACCGTACGACCGAGGGTTATGGCCATGCCACCGCGGATGGCTAAGCCGGTCGGGCGTGTCGTCCGGCACAAGCTGTCAATGACCGAGGAAGAGATCATCACCAAAGTCCTTGGCTTCAACCTCGATCGCCAATCGGCAAAGGCAAATCTCGCCTACGCCGACATCGTGGTTGCCGGAGGCCTCGGTCTCGGCTCAGCGGAGAATTTGCAGCTTGTGAAGAATCTAGCGCGGGCAATCGGCGCCGAATATGGCTGTTCGCGCCCGCTGGTCCAGAAGGGCTGGATGCCGGCCGATCGGCAGGTTGGCCAAACGGGCAAGACCATCCGGCCAAAGCTTTACATAGCGGCCGGGATTTCCGGCGCCATTCAGCATCGGGTTGGCGTGGAGGGGGCTGATTTGATCGTAGCCATCAACACCGACCCGAACGCCCCGATCTTCGACTTTGCCCACCTCGGCATCGTCACCGATGCAATCCGTTTCCTGCCGGCATTGACGGAAGCTTTCACCCGGCGGCTGTCGCCGCACAGCCACGACAAGCTTGCGAGCTAAGGGAGACGGCCATGATCGAGCAAGAATTCGACGCCATCGTCGTCGGGGCCGGTATGTCCGGAAACGCGGCCGCCTACACCATGGCAAGCCAGGGCCTGTCGGTGCTGCAGTTGGAGCGCGGCGAGTATCCGGGCTCCAAGAATGTCCAGGGCGCCATCATGTACGCCGACATGTTGGAGCAAATCATTCCAGATTTTCGGAATGATGCGCCTCTCGAGCGGCATCTGGTCGAGCAGCGATTCTGGGTGATGGACGACACCTCCCACACCGGGATGCAGTATCGATCGGACGATTTCAACGAGGCGAAGCCCAATCGCTACACGATCATCCGCGCCCAATTCGACAAGTGGTTTTCGCGCATGGTGCGCCAGACCGGCGCGACGGTGCTGTGCGAGACGACGGTGACCGAACTTGTCCGCAGTGCCAGCGGCAAGGTGATCGGCGTGCGCACCGACCGGGCTGGCGGGCCGATCTACGCGGACGTCGTCGTGCTCGCAGAAGGTGTCAACGGACTGCTCGGTACACGGGCCGGCCTGCGCAAGATGCCGAAGCCAGAAAGCGTGGCGCTCGCTGTCAAGGAAATGCATTTCCTACCCGATGAGGTCATTGAGCAGCGGTTCGGCCTCCAGGGCGACGAAGGCTGCGTGATCGAAGCGGCGGGCACGATTTCCCGCAGCATGGCCGGACTGGCCTTCCTCTACACCAACAAGGAGTCGATCTCTCTCGGCATCGGCTGCCTCGTCTCCGATTTCGCCCAGACAATGGAGAGCCCTTACGTCCTCCTCGACGCCTTCAAAAACCATCCTTCGATCCGGCCGCTGATCGCGGGCTCGGAAGTCAAGGAGTATTCCGCGCATCTCATTCCCGAAGGTGGCTACAAGGCAATTCCGCAGCTCTTCGGCGACGGTTGGGTGGCGGTCGGTGATGCCGCACAACTGAACAACGCTATTCACCGCGAGGGTTCGAACCTCGCCATGACTTCCGGTCGCATCGCGGGCGAGGCAATCATTGAGATCAAGGGCCGCAACCAGCCGATGATCAGGAGGAACCTCGCCCTCTACAAGACCATGCTGGACAAGTCCTTCGTAGTCAAAGACCTGATGAAATATAAGGACATGCCGGCCCTGATACACACCAATTCCCGCAATTTCTTCATGACTTACCCGCAGTTGATGTCGCAGGCCGCGCAGAACTTCATGCGGGTCGACGGCACCCCGAAAATCGAGAAGGAAAAGGCGACCACTGCTGCCTTCATCAAGGCGCGTTCGCGCTGGGGGCTGATCAGCGATGTGGTCCGCCTGGCACTCGCGTGGCGCTGAAGGAGAAACAGGATGACGATGGCCGTGACGAAGTTACGTGTCGAGGAGAAGCTTTATCAGAATCGCTATCTGGTCGATCCGGGCCGCCCGCATATCAAAGTGCGACCGCACGAGAGGCCGAGCGCGAACCTGCTCGCGCTGACACACATCTGCCCGGCCAAGTGCTATGAGTTGAACGACAAGGGACAGGTGGAGACGACTTCCGACGGCTGCATGGAATGCGGCACCTGTCGCGTGCTGTGCGAGGCCAGCGGTGAGATCGTATGGAACTACCCGCGCGGCGGCTTTGGCGTTCTCTTCAAGTTTGGATAACTGCCGCAAAGAGCGAGAAACGAGAGGCTCGCAATTGCGGTCAAGACCGCCAATATCGTTCAAAATTGCCCGAAAAGCTGAAAATACTATGTTTCTGGAACTCGAAATACAAAAAAGGGGTTGGGAGGAGCACCTTGGACAACCCTTGAGGTGTTTGCATGGCTCACATGCTTCCAGATCAGGTCGGTGAAATTGTATCTCGGAACACCCCGCCTGAACCTGCGGTCGAAGCGGCGCGCAATGCGGACAGCTTGCTCAGGGGAATCTACGAGATATCGAAGATTCTGACTGCCCCGACCCGGCTGGAGATTACGCTTGCCAATGTCGCGAATATCCTCTCCTCGTTTGTGCAAATGCGTCATGGCGCAATCGTCGTCCTGGACGCTGAAGGAGAGCCGCAGATTAGCGCAACTACCGGCGGCGCTGTGCCTCAGTCAGCCATCGGCAGTGTCATACCCCAGGCCGTAATAGACAAAATCGTCGCTACTGGAGTGCCGATCGTCATACAAGACACAAGCACGTCGGAGCTGTTTCAGGCTGATCCTCAATCGACCAGCGGCACGATCGCAACTGCGTTTATCGGTGTCCCGCTAAAGGCTGAGGAAAAGATCTTCGGGACGCTGTCGATCGACCGGGTCAGGAACGGTACCACCGAGTTCCGTTACGAGGAGGACTTACGTTTCCTGGCCATGGTCGCCAATCTGGTCGGCCGGACCATTCGCCTGCATCGCACTTTGAGCACAGCTGGTCAGCGACTTATCGAGAAGCAATCGAGACCAGAGCAATCGCTCGACGAGGACAGGACCCATCCGGCCCGACATCCGCATGTCAAGGTCGACGGAATCATCGGAGAAAGTCCCGCACTCAAGCAAGTGCTGGAGATCGTCTCGGTCGTGGCCAGGACCAATTCCACCGTGCTTCTGCGAGGCGAAAGCGGTACCGGCAAGGAGTTCTTTGCACAGGCCATCCATAGGCTTTCACATCGGAGGGAGAAATCCTTCGTCAAATTGAACTGCGCCGCACTGCCCGAAAGCGTCTTGGAATCGGAGCTCTTTGGCCACGAGAAGGGCGCCTTCACCGGAGCTATCCTGCAGCGCGCCGGCCGGTTCGAATTGGCGAATGGCGGAACCCTGCTGCTTGATGAAATCGGCGAGATTTCGCCTGCCTTTCAAGCCAAGCTGTTGCGCGTCTTGCAGGAAGGAGAACTGGAGCGAGTGGGCGGCACAAGGACCCTAAAGGTTGACGTGCGGCTCATATGCGCCACCAACAAGGACCTCGAGACGGCTGTCCGGAATGGAGAGTTCAGGGCCGACCTTTATTACCGCATCAATGTGGTGCCAATAGTCTTGCCTCCCCTCAGAGAGCGGCCGGGCGATATTCCACGCCTTGCCAAAGCTCTCCTCGATAGATTCAACAAGGAGAACCATCGCGATCTTGCCTTCACGCCGTCGGCGCTTGACCTGATCTCGCAATGCTATTTCCCTGGCAACGTGCGTGAGTTGGAGAATTGTGTGCGACGGACGGCCACACTTGCGCGTTCAATGACAATAACTGCGTCGGATTTCGCCTGCCAGAACAGCCAGTGCCTGTCTTCGCTTCTGTGGAAAGGAGACGGCCGTTCGCACGGAGCCTATGCCGTCGACGAGTTCGCACGTGGCAATATGATGCCGGTTGGATCGCCGCTGCCTGCCATGCGAGTCGGCCCCTCCCAGAATGAGGCATCGCCCGGCGAGACCTGCGATCCCAACCATCCAGCTTGCCCAGCAATGAACCAGCGTCTGACGGAACGCGACCGACTGATCGATGCGATGGAGAAAGCCGGCTGGGTCCAGGCCAAGGCGGCTCGTTTCCTCGGTCTCACGCCGCGGCAGGTCGGCTATGCTTTGCGCCGGCATCATATCGAAGTGAAGAAGTTCTAACGCCATTGATGACACCACATTTGGGGGCGCGGTTGCTGCCCGCACCGGGCGTAACTGAGACAAGACGGTACCTTTCGCGTTGCTTTTGACCGTTGTCGGCGACCTGACAAAACCGTGTCGCAGGAAACGGACACAATTGGACACAAAAGGCCTACGTAAAAGCCAACATGACGGATAAAGACCGATTTTCGAGTTGGCATATCTCTTGCGCTCTGAAGTGCGATGTTCACACCACGCACGGAGCCGTTCGATGTCCGCACCGATGATTTCGCTACAGAGCCTTTCCGGCACGACAGTCTTCGATCAGTTGCCGGCGAGAGCGAAATCCGGTGCCTGCGCATCTTCATCCTGCGGCTCCTTCGCAAAGCCGCACGAGATGGACTCGGCTGTCTGGGAGAAGATCAAGGATCATCCCTGCTTTTCAGAGGAAGCGCACCACTATTTCGCGCGCATGCATGTGGCGGTCGCCCCAGCCTGCAATATTCAATGCAACTACTGCAATCGCAAATATGACTGCGCCAACGAAAGCCGGCCTGGGGTGGTTTCGGAAAGGCTGACGCCCGACCAGGCGCTGCGCAAGGTGATCGGGGTTGCCAACGAAGTGCCGCAGCTTTCCGTGCTTGGCATCGCCGGACCGGGCGATGCCTGTTACGACTGGAAGAACACAAAGGCGACATTCGAACGGGTCGCCAAGGAAATCGCCGACATCAAGCTGTGCATCTCAACCAACGGGCTCGCGCTGCCAGACCGCGTCGCCGAGCTTGCCGAAATGAATGTCGATCACGTGACGATCACCATCAACATGGTCGACCCGCGGATCGGTGCCAAGATCTATCCGTGGATCTTCTATGACAACCGCCGTTATACCGGCGTTGAGGCAGCCACGATCCTGCACGAACGACAGATGTCGGGGCTGGAGATGCTGACGGCGCGCGGCATCCTCACCAAGATCAATTCGGTGATGATTCCCGGCGTAAACGATGAGCACCTGATCGAGGTGAATAAATGGGTCAAGGAGCGCGGCGCGTTCCTGCACAATGTCATGCCGCTGATTTCCGACCCGGCACACGGTACGCATTACGGCCTGAGCGGGCAGCGCGGCCCCAAGGCAATGGAGCTGAAGGCCCTTCAGGATCGTCTCGAAGGCGGCGCCAAGTTGATGCGCCACTGCCGGCAGTGCCGGGCCGATGCTGTCGGCCTGCTCGGCGAGGATCGTGGCCAGGAATTCACGCTCGACCGGCTTCCCGACAAGGTCACGTACGACGCCAGCAAGCGCGAGACATATCGGGCAGTGGTCGCGCGCGAGCGGGGCGACCGCATGGCGGCCAAGAGCGAGGCGCTCGGGATGGTCAAGACCGCGGGCTCCGGCAAATCGCTTCTGGTCGCGGTGGCGACCAAGGGTGGCGGCCGCATCAACGAACATTTCGGCCATGCGAAGGAATTCCAGGTTTATGAGGCCTCGCCGAAAGGGATCAGCTTCGTCGGTCATCGCAAGGTCGAGCAGTATTGCCTCGGGGGCCGGGCCGAGGACAAGAGCCTCGACGGCGTCATCTCTACGCTCGAAGGCGTAGACATCGTGCTGTGCGCGAGAATTGGAAATTGCCCCGAGGATCGTCTCAAGGAAGGTGGGATCCGAGCAACGGATGCTTACGGGTATGACTACATCGAGACCGCGATCGGCGCGCTTTACGCCGCCGAGTTTGGGAGTGAGCCACTGGCTGCGACGGCCTGAGCCGCCTCATTCTAACCGAACCGGAGTTGAAAATGGCCTTTAAGATCATCGCTTCCCAATGCACCCAGTGCGGTGCCTGTGAGTTCGAATGCCCTTCGGGCGCGATCAAGTTCAAGGGCGAGACCTACGTGATCGATCCGATAAAGTGCACCGAATGCGAGGGGACCTTCGAAACGCAGCAATGCGCCTCGGTATGTCCGGTGTCGAAGACTTGCGTCCCCGCCTGACCTCCATTTCGGCTACCGACACGGTCGAGGCGCCTCCGCAGGACCATTGACCTCCTGTTGGAAAGCTGCAGCCGAGAGAAAGGAACGGCCATGAGCCTCGGACGCGAACAGGACATCGAAATCCGTACACCGCCGCGATTCATGCCGGGTGAGCGGGTCCGCGCCACACGCCACATAAAAAATGACGGCACCTATCCGGGCAAGGAGATCGGTGAAAATCTGGTGCGCAAAGGCGACGAGGGCTATGTGCGCGACATCGGCACCTTTCTCCAGCAGTTCTACATCTATGCGGTCGAATGGATCGATCGCGGCACCGTCGTCGGCATGCGTGCGCGTGAACTCATGAGCCTTGAGACGGCTGGGATTCGTTGCAGTGCCGAAATCGGTGCTGGGTTTGACGAAGGAACGGCCCGATGAGGGTAATGATCCGCAGGACCGGTGCTGGCTTGTCGGCCTATATTCCCAAAAAGGATCTCGAAGAGCCGATCATCAAGGTCGACAACGAACACTTATGGGGTGGGGCCGTGACGCTGAAGAACGGCTGGCGGTTAGTCCTGCCCGACCTTCCGCGGGATACGCCTTTGCCGATTACCGTCGAAGCAAGGAAGATTTCCGACGAGGACTGACCTTCGGGTTTACACAAAGAGAGCGGCAAAGGGATACGAGCATGAACACAATGACCTCGGGCCATCTCGTCGTCATTCGGGACAGTTTTGCCGAAAGGCAGCTTGACCTTTTGAAGAAAGGGCTCGCGGCCGATCAGGTCATTCCCTATCTCGGCCCGGGTCTGCTTGAGATCCGCTCCGCGGGACCGCCCGTACCGCATACCCCCGAAGCCGTTGCCGCAGCGCTCAACAAGCGCGCGCCAGCCCCTTCGAAGATTCGCACCAACATGTGGTCGGTAGCGCAGTATATCGAACAGCGCCGGCACCGCCGGACGCTTCAACTTTGGATGGCCGAAATATTCGCGCCCCCGGTGGTGCCGACCATCTTGCATGCCTGGCTTGCAACGCTGCCGCTCTCCGTGATCGTCGACAGCTGGTACGACGGTGCCATGCGCGCGGCTCTAATACAGACCCGCCGAACCGACGTCGTCGAAATACAGGGCGTAACACGGGCGCACGAGATCGGTGACATTTGGACGAAAGCCTACGATTTGTCCGGGATATTACTCGAATCCGCACCAGCGGCGAAGACGGTTCTCTACGCCCCTCACGGCGGTGCCAGGCCGGCCGCAAACTTCCTCGTCGCAGATTCCGACTACGTTGAAGTGCTGAGCGAAATCGACATCCAGACGCCGATCCCTGACCTGGTGAAGGAACGGCGAGCTAGCCGTGGTCTTTTCTTCATCGGCTGCCGCTTCAACGATCAGATGCTGCGCACCTATGCCCGGCAGATCATGAAGCGCTCCAATGGCCCACATTTTGCGGCAATCGATACAGCGACGCTGACCAAGAACGAGCGTCGTTTCCTTGCGGCAAGCGCAATCACGGTCATTGACATGCCGACGGGTCAGGCCGCAGCCCGTCTCGTCGGACTGGGCGAGACATTGCATGAAGCCAAACGGGGTATCGTTTGAGCCATTCTCAGACGCCTCAACATTGCCGAAAAGGTAAAACGGGCAATTGACTTCCGGGCTTTTCAACAACTCCGAGAGGCGCTCTGAAAAGCTACGACGGTTATTTCATTCGAGGCTGCAGCGGATATGGCATTCGATGCTGCGGATGAACACAGCGGCGACGGGCTCGAACCAGCCGAGCAGAGCATAGTCTGGCGCCAGGGTTGTCGCGGCGAACGGTCGCAGCTGATCGGCTTCATTTGGCGGTAAAAGCTGTGGCACGGCGCGATGACCAGGGCCGGTTGGGGTCGATGCCAATCGAGCTAAGGCCAAGCGTGCTCACCGCATAGGCGGTCACCTGCCACGGCCATCCCAGAGCGTCAGGATGATCGCGTTGCGCGACAGCTTGGCGCGCTGCAGACGCGAGCGATTGGTTCAGGGCAGGCCTCTTCGCCATCAACGAGACCCGCTGCTGCATGAGTTGTAAACGCCCGCACCACGGCGCCGCGAATCCGCGCTTGTGGCGCCATGACCTTGAGGCGAGTGAGTGCAGACTGAACCAATCCGATCAGCCCGGCCCATGCCGGAGAGCACGGCGACCAATGCCGCCAGCTCCACCACGCAGCGGGACAACGGCTAAGCGCTAGTTGAAAAGCATACGTCGACGTCCGCCATTTCCGCATGCACCGCCTTGGATAAGGCCTGCCTCGAGGCATGATGCGGGCCTGGTTGGCTTTCGTGTCGATGCCGGCTTCGTAAGCAGCGGCTCCCGCGAGGTCGAGCAGTTCCAACTGGCGACTTGAGGACGGCGCTCACGCACAGCCGTTCCAGGTGCGGCCGGTTATGCGGCCTTCCCCCTTCCCATTGGCTTGGGCAAGCTTCTGGGTGATCCTCTGCGTCGTCGGTCGCAGAGAGGTCCGGTCTGCAACGTTAGCACAGGCCAATATTGCGGCCGCCTCGGTATGTACGCGTCCCTCTCTTCTGTTTGGCCTGACTGAACAAGCTTGCACCCCGTCGGACATGCAGTCCAACCAGGATGCGCCCATCCACATCAAGCCGCATGAAGGCGAAGAAAATCCTCATACGTCGCTTGCAACCCGGCACCAAGAGACGTTTTGGCTTTCCAGCCAAGGTTACGCAAGCGCGTTACGTCCAGTAACTTGCGCGGAGTACCGTCTGGCTTCGTCGTGTCGAATACCAAATTGCCCTCCCAGCAGACTGCCGCCTTGACGAGTTCCGCTACCTCGCGAATTGTGACATCCTCACCAACGCCAACATTAATCAGGGGCGCAGTGTCGGGGGCTGTCAAGGCGTCAAAATCCGAATCTGGCAGGCCAAGCAGGAACGCAATGGCATCGCCTACATCCGACGAATACATAAACTCTCGTCGAGGCTTTCCGGATCCCCAAATCTCCACCGAGGTGTCGCCGTTTATTTTAGCTTGATGAAAACGGCGTATCAGGGCAGGCAGAACGTGGGAATTTTCGGGGTGATAATTATCGCCGGGACCATATAAGTTGGTCGGCATCAACGCGAGATAGCGTGTCTGGTACTGCCGGTTGAAAGACCAGCATGATTCGACTCCAGCGATTTTTGCCAAAGCGTAGGGACGATTCGTCGCTTCAAGCGGACCGGTTAGAAGGTATTCCTCCCGTATCGGCTGCGGACAGTCGCGTGGATAGATACACGAGGAGCCAAGAAAAATCATCCGTTCGACGCCGGACGCGTAAGCGGCATCAAAAACACTGAGTTGAATCGCTAAGTTGTTATGAAGGAAATCGACAGGGGAGCTAGCGTTCGCCAGTATACCACCAACCTTTGCGGCGCACATAACGACGTAGTCAGGCCGCCGCGACATGAAGAACTTGCGCGTCTCGCTCCGGTCAAATAGATCCAGTTCGTCGTGAGTACGTGTTATTATCTCATAGGATCCTAATGCCTCAAGGGCTCTCATTGTGGCGGATCCGACAAGGCCGCGATGGCCTGCTACATAGACTTTCTTCATCTTTTTGTTTTCCATTGATAACGCTCCGGGCGCTCCTTAAGAAGGCCACCATAGCACTGACAATAAGCCAGCATGGCGCCGCGGTTGTCAGCATAACTCTCGTGGACTGTGTGAATAATAACCCTGCTTCATCAGCACTGCGTCACGCTCTGTCATGCGCAAATCTTCCCGAACCATCTCCCTAACCAATTCGATGAAGGAGATTTTGGGCTCCCACCCAAGTTTTTCTTTCGCCTTGCGGGCATCGCCGAGAAGTGTCTCGACTTCTGCAGGACGAAAATAACGGGGATCTACTTTTACGATCAGAGCTCCCGTCTTTGCATCGTACCCCTCTTCGTCGACCCCTTCCCCCATCCAACGAACATCGATGCCGAGTTCAGCGGCCGCGACGGTGACGAATTCGCGCACCGAATGTTGCTCACCGCTAGCGATCACAAAGTCTTCAGGTTGCTCCTGCTGCAGCATCAACCACTGCATCTGGACGTAGTCTCGAGCGTGCCCCCAATCGCGACGCGCATTAAGGTTGCCCAGGAATAGAGTGCGCTGCATTCCAAGCTTAATCCGAGTCAAGGCGCGCGTGATTTTGCGAGTTACAAATGTTTCTCCGCGCGCAGGTGACTCATGATTAAATAAAATGCCGTTACATGCATACAAATTGTAAGATTCTCGATAATTTACGGTGATCCAGTGAGCATACAATTTGGCAACAGCGTAGGGTGATCGGGGGTAGAACGGTGTCGTCTCGGTCTGTGGCGTTTCCCGCACCAGCCCGTAGAGCTCAGACGTCGAGGCTTGGTAGTAGCGCGTATGCTTGACGAGCCCCAGGATCCGAATTGCCTCGAGAATACGCAGCGCACCCAAGGCATCGGAGTTTGCGGTGTATTCTGGTTCTTCAAAGGAGACTGCAACGTGGCTCTGAGCTGCCAAATTGTAAATTTCGTCTGGCTGAACCAGTTGGATGACGCGCGTAAGGCTGGACGAGTCTGTCAAGTCCCCGTGGTGAAGTGTAAGATCAACGCCACCTTCATGAGGGTCATGATAGAGATGGTCTATACGGCCCGTATTAAAAAGAGACGATCGTCTCTTTATCCCATGCACAGAATAGCCCTTTTCTAAAAGCAATTCTGCGAGGTAGGAACCGTCTTGCCCCGTGACTCCGGTGATTAAAGCGACTTTTCTCTTTGACAAGCTTGAATCCTTTTGATTTTGACGCGCCCATGAAAACGCTCGCCTGCGGCGGGATTGCGTGGCGAGAAAGGGGCGCATTGGGCAGGGCGAACGGGGGCCTCTCCGCGAAGGCAAGGGAGAGTTCGAGCGGGATGCCAGCCTTTCATGGAGCCGGGGAACGTTCGAGAGAGTTGTCGATCAAGATCAAACGACGCGGGTCATTCAAATCGAATTCGACAATTCGTGGCACGAAGAGGCGGGCATAGCGGGTGAAGGCGCTAGTCGGAGGAAAGCGAATAACAGTGTCGCATCGACCGAGGAGATACATCTCAACGAGCGCGGAAAACCCCCCGTCGGTGCCCAGTGCTGCACTGTGTAAGGGGCCGGCCTGATCCGCCTGGAAGCGTTTTGGGACGGTGAAAAGTTCGGGAAATACGCCCGACAGGCGATCAACAACCTTGGCGCTGTCTGTACACAAGAACACCTTTACAGGTCTTGAATGCGGTTGCGCCTTGGCCATACGAATGGCAGTGCATACCTGCTCTAAGGCAACCTTCGGATCAGCCCAAAAAGGTGCGTGATCCATAATATCTTCGCCATTGCCGTGGCGGACATGGACTCCAATTATGCTGTGCCCGTCAAAATGTTCCTGGTAGAGAGCTTCAATGCGATCCTCAATTTCGACCCTCGGTGTGATGCTCCTAAATATGGTTCGCTCGGCCTTTTCATCGCAGCGCCACATCAAGCAAGCATCACACACCACCGTGTTGGCTTCACAATCATCTTGGGCCTGGAAAAGATCGTTAAGCTCGTCACGTTCTTGGAAAATCTGTTCATCCGGGCGGTACACGCAGTCGATGGATGGCTTGTTCCACCACGACGGGAAGAAGGGACCAGGGAATGAGACGTGGTTGATCTGGTCATCGCAAATGACCCGTACACCACCGATATCCTCAATTGGCTTGAAGAAAGCTGGAAAGGCATTCGCAAACGGGTTGTCAAGGTAACAAGAGCCGCGCCAATCTATTGCTAAAGCTCGTCCCGTCCGATGTGCGTAGTCCCAAGCCGACGCGAGAGACCACAGGCAATCACCGAGACCCGTGCGCCGTCGAGAAACAACGAACCGATCGTTCCTTGAGCGATCAACAAGCATCTAAATTGCCTCTCTCCAGAACACCACAAGCCTCAGCTTTGCTGCTGCCTTCGAGGCAAGCGCCTGCGCAATTCGGGGAAGCTTGTCGCGCAGCGCCAATGCGATGTAGCTTGCGTCTATCGCCGAAGTGCCTGGCCGCGATGGACACGCGCCTGGGCTGGTCTTCGGCGCAGACCAGAAAATGCTCTTCGGAGCCAACGCAAACATCAACCACTTTCCTTAAGGCTGCTACATTCTTGAATTCTTTCTATGCATCGTGCCGCAACATCGGTAAAATCGTCTGTTTCGATGAAACGCATCCACGCCATGGATGGCTAGTGACATGGGTTCCAGGGCGTTGGCTGTGAACCCTCTCGCTGTGCTCGACGCACCGCTAACCCAGCGGAACCTCACGGTGACAGCACGCAGCATCGACCTAAGTGAGCCGGCCATGAGCGCGGGCCGCGGCCACGATCCCAACGATCTCCTCTGTGTGCGGGCAAGAAGATTGAGCTTCGACTGGGCCAGGTTCTGCATGGGAGCGCCACAAAGAAAGGGGCGATCCGTCGAGCGATAAGCGAGCCTGAGGTCGCTTTCGAAGCGCTATGCCATCAACCCCAAGACGGTCGCGAAGTGGAGGAGCGGAGTTCGACCGCCGATCTGCCCACCGGCCCCACGGAGCCGAGATCGAAGGTTCTGTCTGCCGTAGAAGGGGGACCGCTGTTGTGGCCTTCCGCCGCAACACGCTGCTGCCGCTGGACGATTGCCTCTACGCCTTGCAGCCGACGATCCTGTCTGCAGCGCAAGCATCGGCTTCTTCCGCATTTATATTGCGGAGGTCCCAACCGAACAGGGCCAGCTAAACATCAAGGCCTTTGTACCGCGGCACCGCCTGTCGCGAACCTTCGCGCCCCTCTGTCCCGCCGGCACCAAAGGAGACCGTCGCGGCGCCGTTGTTGCTAGATCACATTCAATTCCCTAAACGCCCGCCCTTCGGCGACACGGATGTACCCAAACGCGGAGCAATCGACCGTGCGGTAGCCGCCATGCACGAGAAGCTCGGCCAGCGCCTTGCCGACCGCCGGGGCCTGCTGCAGACCGTGGCCTGAAAATCCGTTGGCGAAGAGGAAATTTTTCACCTTGGGGTGCGGCCCGATCACCGCGTTCTGGTCGAGCGTGTTGTAATCGTAGTGTCCGGCCCAGGCGCGGGTCGCCTTGATGGCCTCGAAGGCCGGAATGCGGGTCGCCAGCACCGGCCAAATCACCTCTTCGAACAGCGGCCAGTCGACCTCGAAATCCTGGGGATCGGCCGGGCCGTCGCCCTCTTCCGGCTCGGCGCCGCCGGTGAGATAGACCGAGCCTTCCGGCCTGACATAGATGCCGGAGGGATCGACCAGCAGCGGCATGTCGGCATATTTTTCGCGCGCCTCGAAGACGAAGACATTGCGCTTGCGCGGCTCGACCGGCAGCGCCAGCCCGGCGAGAGCGGCGACCTTGCCGGCATTCGGCCCGGCGGCATTGAGGACGGTGCCGGCTTCGATCGTCTCGCCATTGTCGAGGCTGACACTGGTGACACGGTGGCCCTGCCGCTCGATGCCGATGACCGTGGCGGTCATAAAGTCCACGTTCTTGCCGCGCAGCGCCTTGCGGAACAGCGTCAGCATCGCATGCGCGTCGAACCAGCCTTCGCCGCTGCGGCCATAGGAGCCGGCGGATATACCTTCGGTCGACAGCCAAGGGAAGCGGCGCGTCAGCTGATCCGCGTCCTCGAGCACGATGTCGGCCCCCTCGGCGACCTGCGCTTCGTGATTGGCATTCAGGATCGGCAGCCCGTTCTCGCTAGCGAGAATGAGAAAGCCGCCCTCGCGAAAACCGATGTCGGCGTCCGCGCCGAATTCTTCCTTCAGCCGCCGGAACAGTTTCATGGTGAACTGCGACAGGCGGATGTTCTGCGGGATCGAGAATTGCTGGCGAATGGAGGCGCAGGACAACGTCGTTGCCGCGTGCGCGAACTGCGGATCGCGCTCGATCAGCGCGATCGAGCCGGAAAACCCTTCCTCGCGCAGATAGTAGGCGGTCGAGGAGCCGACGATGGCTCCTCCGATGATAACGATGTCGTAACGCACTTTTTTGTCGCCTTTCCGGTAACCGCCCGTGTCGATCACACAGCCGTCAGCATGATGTCGAAGCGCGTGCTGCGGCGGGCGCGGGCCTAGCGAGTTGAAAAGGGTTGCCGCATGCGCTTGATCCAGCGGCGCTCACGCAGCTGCGGTCCTGCCTCACGCAGCAAGTCGTCGGCTCTGTCCGTCCTCTCCCAGGTGAACTCAGGCTCTTCACGGCCGAAGTATCCGTATGTCGCCGTCTTGCGGTATATCGGGTGTAAGAGATCAAGCATCTTGATGATGCCTTTCGGTCGGAGATCGAAAACATGCGAATCCAAACAAACATGAGGCCCTGATCCCGCCCTTACTCGAGATCCTGCCATCGTCCTTCATCAACGCCCTGGCTGATGTCGGGCGACTGCCCGGTGAGAGCCAGAACGACGGCGCAATTTCGACCATCAAAGCCGATGGCATCGTCGTAGCCAATATCGAGTATCGTATCGCGGGCGACTTGGGTGTAGTCGATGTGCGCATGGCTGGTACCCTCGTCCTGCTGGCTTTGTCATTTCGCGCTCTTCGCAAATGCTGTTTGGCGGCGGAACATAAAACGACACCAGATTTCTGCCGCCACTGATCTCGAAAGTTGTGATGAGCGTACCATTGACAGCGATTTGCGCTCGCAACGATTCCATGAATTTCTTTGAAGGATCTGTTGCAACGCTAAACAACAACGCAACGAGATTGGCGGGGGCCTGGTAAGACGGAAAGCTGGAACTGGTTGGCCAAGAGGGAGGCGATCGGCGCACCTTTCCCCAGGCGACGTGCTAACTTGCATCGTGCACCTCATCCGCCATTTGCTAAATGTTTAGTCCCGGCATTTGCTGGAGCGGATTGAAAGTGAACGCTCGGGCTGGGAAGCCCATGCCTTCCAGATGAACTCGCAGGGCGTGAGGCCCTTGAGGGTCTTCAGCTTGCGGCCGAAATTGTAGGCCGCGACGAAGTCGGCAAGATGCCGACGCAGTTGGTCGCGATCGTTGTAGTGGAAGCGCTTGACGGTTGCGTCTTGATGGTCCGGTTCATTCTCTCGACTCTTCTCGCCGGCCTGTCGCCGTCGACATCTGGCAATCGGCCGATGCTTGCCTGCAGGCAGCGGTGGGAGCGCGTCAGATGCGGGACGTCGGCTGCAACGCGTAGAGGCAATCGTCGAGCGGCAGCAGCCTTGTTGCGGCGGAAGGCCACAACAACGGTCCTCTTCCTCGGCAGACAGAACTGTCGACTCCCTGGGGCCGGCGGACAGATCGGCGGTCGAATTCCGCTTCTCCACTTCGCGACCGTCTTGGGGTTGATGCCATAGCGCTTCGAAAGCGACCTCAGGCTCGCTTCACTATGTTGTATCGCTCGACGGATCGCCTCTGTCGTTGTGGCGCTCCATGCAGAACCTGGCCCATAGTGCATCCTTTGAGTCGGACGAGAATGGCGAAATTTCTTTTCCGCGACATGCGAGCAAGAAGGCTTCAGCCAATGGCGGTTTTTCGATAATCGGCCGCATCTATCCCATGTCGTTTCAGCTTGTCGTAGAAGGTCTTGCGGGGAACTCCCAGGACTTCGATCGTGCGCCTCACGTCGCCGCCGCATTCCTGCAAGGCATCGCGGATGACAGTCGCCTCATAAAGGCTGACCTTCTCGGACAAGGGGAGGCTTGATACCGCTTGTTCCTTTCGACCTGATGCAATGGGCGTGCCTAGCCCTTCAAGTCCCAATGCAACGCGATCGGCGAAATGCACGAGTTCACGGACATTGCCGGGCCAATTGTGGCTCACGAGGCGATCGCGCACGCCAGCGCTTATGTCCGGAACTGGCCTGCTGAAGCGTTTGGAGGCGCGTTCCAGGAAATGCCCAAAGAGCATCGGGATGTCTTCGCGCCTTTCGCGAAGCGGCGGGATGCGGAGCGTCACCACATTCAGCCGGAAATAAAGGTCTTCCCGGAAATCTCCGCGGGCGGCCGGATCGCCGAGATCGGCCTTCGTAGCCGACACGACACGAAGGTCGATGCTGCGGGTTTCGTTCGTGCCGAGCGGCGTGATCTGCCGGGTCTCAAGCACCCTCAGGAGCTTCACCTGGAGTGCTGGCGGCATCGACTCGATTTCGTCGAGGAAGAGCGTCCCTCCGTTCGAATGCTCGATGCGACCGGTCCTGCGCCTCTGCGCGCCAGTAAAGGCGCCTGCCTCGTGCCCGAAAAGTTCGCTATCGATGACGCTTTCGGGCAGCGCTCCACAATTCAGGGCAACGAAGGGCTTCGTGCGTCGTCTGCTCCAGCGGTGAAGCAGATCCGCGACCACCTCCTTGCCCGTGCCCGTCTCGCCTTCCACAAGGACATCCACATCGGTATCGGCGATCTGGCGGAGAGTTTCGCGCAATCGAATCATGGTCGGTGCCTCCCCGATCAGCGGGATATCGCCCGCAGATCGGACAACCGCATCCCTAAGACGTCTGTTTTCCAGGACCAGGCGCCGTTTTTCCGAAGCGCGATGCAGCGTCACGAGAAGCCGGTCGTTCGCATATGGCTTCGAGATGAAATCGTAGGCGCCATCCTTGATGGCGCCAACGGCCAGCTCGACGTCGGCATGCCCGGTGATCAGGACAACCGGAATTTCCGGGTCGATCGCCTTCACTCGCTCGAAGAGCTGAAGTCCGTTCAGCCCGGGCATACGGATGTCACTCACGACAGGGCCATCGAAGTTCCCGTCGATTCTGGCGAGCGCGGCCTCGGCCGAACCGAACACGCTCGGTGAGAACGAGGCAAGCTTCAGCATCTGCGTGGCTGCGCGAAGCACATCCTCGTCATCGTCGATAAAAATGACCGGTCCTGATTCAGCACTCATGCCGCTCGCCTCAGCTCGACCGTGAAGGAAGTCCCTCTCCCGTGGCCGGCATCATCATGCCGCAACGAGCCGCCGAGCTCACGTGCGATCTCTTGCGAAATGACCAGGCCAAGACCGAGACCCTTTTCCTTGTTGGTAACGAACGGCATGAAGAGGCTCCTGCGAATGTCGGGGGCAAGGCCGGGGCCGTTGTCCCGAAGGGAAATAGCGACCATTTCCCCGTTTTCGGCGAGCGCTATCTCGACGCGGGGCTCCGGTTGATCCTTCAGAGCGTCAAGCGCGTTCTGGAGAAGGTTGACGAGTATCTGCTCCAGTCGCATGCGGCTTGCCATGACAATTGGAGACGGATCGATCCGCTTCCGTTCAATCGTCACCCCGGAATCGCGAATTCGGCCTGAAAGAAGCGACAGAGCGCCGTCGATCGCGTCGTCCGCCAGTATCGGTCCCATCGATCCGCTGGCGCGGCGGGAAAAGGACCTTAGCGTTTCAGTGATCGTGCCGATCCTGCCGGTCATGGCGACGATCGAGGTCAGATTCTCGGCGGTGTCTTGCGACCGGCCGATCCCTAGAAGACGCGCGGCATTTTCAGCATAGGTGCGGATTGCGGCGACCGGCTGGTTGATCTCGTGGGCGACCCCGGCCGTTATCTGTCCCAGGATTGACAAGCGGTTCGCCTGGGCGAGTTCGTCGCGCAGGCGGCGCACTCTTGCCTCAGCGTTCTCTCGCTCGGCGATCTCACCGGCGAGCGCTTCGTTCGAGCGCTGGAGCTCCGCAGTGCGCAGTTCGACGCGATGCTCCAGTTCCGCATTCAGCAACACAAGCACTTCTTGCCGCTGCCGGGCCGCCCGCCGCCGTCGAACAATGATGAAAGCGACGAATCCAACGAGAACGAGGGCCAGCAGCGTTGTCACGCGGGCTGTCATGACCGCCGAGGAGATCTCGGTGTCGGCGGGGATGAGCAACGACATGCGCCAGCCCGGAACTGCTTTGCCGAGATCCTGCGAAACCGCAACGAAACCGGCTGATCGACTCTCAGGAGTTGCGGTGACCAGGTTGTCGCCGCGGCGGGAAAGCGGCACCGGCTCGAAAGTCGCGCCCGGTAGCTGCAGACGATCGCGAGCGGTTTGCTTCTCCTTTGCGGAAAGCGGTGAGAGAGCGCCAAAACGCCATTGGGGCACGCTCGTGGCAAGAACCACGCCTCGCTCATCGGTCGTGAAGACCACGAAGCCGCTCTCCAGCCAGCGCGACTCGACGCGATCGAGCTCCATCTTCACCACAACCACACCGAGCGGCCCCTCCGGCCCATCGACCCGGCTCGACAGATAGAGCCCCGGCCGTGCGCTAACCGTGCCGAGCGCATATTGCATAGCCGCGCCATCCGCCATCGCCTCGGTGAAGTAGTGGCGAAAGCGGTAATCGCTGCCGACGAAACTGGTCGGCTCGCCGGCGTTGCTCGCAGCGACCGCTACGCCCTCAGGATTTATG